>DAOVJH010000216.1 GCA_030673345.1 Pseudomonadota bacterium | reverse complement strand
TGTTTTGACTCATCTTGTTATAACCCTGCTGACATAAAAAATGCAACACCCGATTCACGGAACAATACTATGCCGCCAAATATAATTACCAGCAAAAAGGTAACCGATAAAAAAGTGGCTAACTGATAACGGCGCTTTTTGGTGTGCTCTGGTGACAGGTACAGGCTCACCGTTCCGAGCACTGGCAAACCGGTAATCGAACTTAACTGCCTCAGGTCAATAAATGTCGGATTCAGCATATAACGCAGGAAGCTCCATGCCAGGCCAGCTCCCATCGAAGCCACTAAAACACCGCTTAAAAATAACAGCCGATTCGGGCCTGATGGCTTATAGGGAACGATTGGAGGTTCGATTACCCGGAATGTAATGTCACCAGCACTCTGTCCTGCACTCTGCGCCAGCCGTGCTGACTCCCTACGCTCGACAAGATCAAGATAACGCTCATGCATCACTTCATAACCACGGTTTAATTTGGCCAGCTTTGCCTCCACTTCAGGAATGACATCGATCGAACCCTGTAGTTTCGTGACATAAGCCTGCTGCTCTTTCAACTGGATCTTTAATGTTTCAACTTCTACACTGGCTTTACTTAATTCGACTTTCATCTGTTGATAGACAGGATTGAACTCTGAAACCTCACTGGAACCAGAAACAGATGCATCTTCTCCCTCAGCTACTTCAGAGCCTGATTTCAGATTTTCGATGATCGCTTTTAATGCACGTACGTCAGGGTGCTGATCAGTGAACTGGTTTAACAATGAATCCAGCTGCTCCTGGTAGCGTTTAAGTTTGACTTCTTTCGATGACTGATAACTTTCATTATTCAATATCGGATTTTCGCCACTGAGCTGTCTTTTTAACTCGCTGTAACGGCGCTTTGCCAGCAGGAGAGCTGAACCACTCGCCTCTACTGCATCCTGCGCACGCTGCAGGCGGACATAGTATCCACCTTTTTCATCAGGCATAAAGCCGACGTTCGCTTTTTTAAACTCTGCCAGCTGCTGCTCGGCAATGGTGAGGCGGCTTTCATATTCAGCAATCTGGGTATCGAGAAACTTCTGTGCTGTAACGGTATCGGTACGGGTTGAATTTAAGGTATTCTCGATCATCGTATTTAACAGGTTTGACACCACCTGGTAGGAACGATTAGCCGAACGGCTCTGATAACTAATCTCGTATATATTACTTTTCGCTTCCCATTTTTTACCGCTGCCGCCACCTTTTACATCGATAGCACCCGCTAATGCTTCGACCATTTCTTCACGCTGCTCAGGGGAATTTATCTCAAGGTCCATATCCGTTTCACGGATGACAGACAACAGGTTTTCACGGCTCAACAATACCCTGCTCATTACCTGCAGCTCGTCAGCAGCATCTGTTTCCGGGGCCAGACCTTTTAACAGCGGTTTCATCACTGACGAGGTATCGACGTAGATCACAGTTTTAGCACTGAACTGATCAGGCAGTGAAAACACCAGGGGCCAGCCCAGCAAGGCGACTATCCACGCAACCACCAGCGCCGACCAGCGATAGCGCCACATGCCATGTAAATATCCGTATATCTGGGTTAATTGTTCATTCATGTATGTAATCTTTAAGCAAAATATTGGATTTCAGCGCAGCCACCAGCTATCAAGAAGAACATAGCACGCAACGAACGTTATCATTGGAGTAAAGTATAGATTATCCCTTTCTTATTGCACTAATATCCCGCTATCTGGTAGAAGAAAACATGATGATGCTTACCTGACTATTGCAATGAATCGAGCAATAAACGGGCATCTTCGATGCCAGTGAAAGTTTTATGGCTATTTAATAACTGTCTTAATCGTTTCCTGGCCTCGATGGTTTCACCGGATTTTGCCAGTGCCACTGCATAATGATACTGAACATCGGCGACATCCGGCAGGCTCTTTAGTGCCTGCCGCAGGATTTGACGACCTTTTTCAACCTGGCCATTCTCGACCAGCACCCAACCATAAGTATCCTGAATTCCAGGGTTATCAGGAAATAAACGGTATACTTTTTCTGCCATCTTTAATGCTACGGGATTATTATCAAGCGCGTAAAGCCATGCAAGGTTATTGAGTGCTACCGCATTTTCCGAATTTGCTTCCAGCACTATTTCAAACGCTTTAATTGCCTGTGTATTTTCACCAAGCGCCTGATAGACACCACCCAGATACTGCCGCACTTTTATATCATCAGGGTTATCATCCAGCCACTCCTGCAAGGGCCGCTTGGCTTGCTCCAGTCTGCCCAGACTGACCAGTGCTTCGGACAGCTTTATTGACAGTGATGAAGACGGTTGCAACTGTATCGCCCTGTTAAATGCAAATTCTGCATCACGGTAATTTTTAGCCGCTGTCTGGATATCGCCTTCTAACTCATACCCCATATTCAGATCGGGTTTTACTTTCTGTGCTTTACGACAATAAGACAGCGCTTTTTCATGTTGACCATCTTTTAATTCGACATTGGCCATCAATAATAATGCTGGAAGCTCAAACTCATTTATTTTTAAAGCAAGCTCAAGCTGCCTGCGAGCATCGAGATTCTGGTCGAGGCGCATATAGGCCTCGCCCAACAACATGCGCCCCAGAATCGCCTTCGATTCTCTAGTTACGAGTTTTTTCAATGGCGCCAAAGCCTCATTGAAACGCTCCTGCGCCATTAACGCTTTACCTTGTGTCATCAATACTCGTGGATCATTCGGTGATATATTTACCAGCTCTTTAACCAGTTGCTCTACTTTTGCAATCTGATTAATTTGCAGATAATGCTCTACTAACACCAATCGTGAACGGATATCTGTCGACAGCTTTTGGCGCGCCTTCTCGAGCCAATGAACCATTGCCTCATCATCTCCCCGCTTAACTGACAGCCTGGCAAGAGCCAACAGGTGATCAACGGAAGTGGGGTTTTCATCATCGAGGCTACGGTAAAGGTTTACAGCCTGTTCAAAATTGCCTTCTATTTCTTCCAGTGCTGCCAGCAGCATGGTAGCCAGCATGTATTCCGGATCCACCTCCCTGGCTCGGCTGAAATATTTCCTGGCCTCTTCACGGTCATCGCTTGCTGCAAACACATTTCCGACCATCGCTAATATAGACGGGTTCTGAGGCAGTCTCTCGAGAACTTCCAACGCTGTATTGATAGCCTGGTCAAACTGCTCGTCACGAAGATACGCCTTCACCTTCAGCATTTCAGCTTGATTTTTATTGCCGCCATCAGCCATTATCCGGTTCAGCTGCTTTATAGCATTTTCAGTTTCACCGGCCGAGATATAAGCTTTTGCAAGTTCACCTCGTATCGACTGACTACCTGGCGCTGCCTCTACTGCTTTTTTGAGGCCACTTAAACCGGCAGTCATATCACCGCTCTGCAACTGCGATATTCCAACCAGTGCCAGCAGTTCAGCGTCACCGTTCTGCAACCCGGGTTTCATTGCTTCCTGCGCCTCCTCGTGCTGCCCCATAAGGATATAAGTCCTTCCCAGCAGCTTACGAGCACCGACATTTCCTGGCTGTAACTTTAAGTATTTACCGATGTAATACGAAGCCTGCTCATAATCTTTCTGGGCAAAATTTACTGCACCAAATAACAGTTGTGAGCGGTCATGATCAGGAACCCGCTTGAGCACCTTTAATAAACGCGCCTCTGCCAGATCAAATTCGCCCTGCTCAAACGACAGCAGACCACCGATATAATTCGTTTCAGGATCACCCGGGCTCTGATTAAACAGTGGTGCCAGCACTGTTTTAGCCTGCTCAAAATTCTTACCTAATACTTCGATACGCGCCAACCCAAGTCGCGCACTCCGGCCATCAAATGTCACCAGATTATCGGGCTCCATAGCGATGACTTTTCGAAATTGTTCCGCCGCAACAACTGCATCCTGAACC
>DAOVJH010000220.1 GCA_030673345.1 Pseudomonadota bacterium | reverse complement strand
GTTTATCGTAGAACCTGTATCAACATCAGAGATCGTAATACTTGAATCGATGACTATTGCAGGATTTGCCTCCATATAGCCCACCGAGGCATCAACCGCTACTGCAGGATCATCATTGACGCCAATGATAGTTACCGTAACAGTGCCATCATCGGTAGTTAAACCGTCTGAGAGTGTATACGTAAATTCATCCGTGGTTGAAGACCCGAACGCCAGTGAATCAAACTGACCGTTTGGGCTATAAGTGACCAGGCCATCAGTACCAACACTCTCTATAGTAGTACCATTTGGCGCCGGATTACCGGGTGCAGCCACCGCCGTCACCGTAAGTGTCTGTGTAATAAACAGGTCACCATCATCATCAGCAACGCCGGCCGTTTTAACATTGATATCAACTGGTGTATCTTCATCTGTGCTGGTGGTGTTATCTGTCGCGTTGGGCGGCGTATTAGTCACAACGATATTTCGAGAATCACAGATAGGTGGTCCATCAAGAGAAAAGAAATTGGGGGTACCTGTATTCGTATAGGCATCGCCATCACCATTCACCTGGTTTATACACCAGTACATGGTGAAGGTCTTTCCGATAGCGCCAACGCCAGAAGGCGCTTTCCAGGAGAATGTCCAGTTACTGGAATAAGTGCCAGCACCTGGATTAGCCTTCGGTACGCTTTGGGTGATGAGGTTGTTCGTCGTCGTTTTTACGCCAGTAATACTATGACTCTTTACACCAGCACCAACACTCGTAAATTGGCCAACCCGGCTACCCTGAGCGTTTTTAACAGTAAGACTAAAACCACTTTCTACTGCATTTGATGAAAAACTCAAAGTATAGTTATTTGTCTCGCCCGCTGCGGGCGCTAATTCACCCGATAATGATGAAGAACCCGAATAACCCGCATCAGAACCATGACAGACAGCACAGTCGGAACCTGCATACGGCATCGCAGGGTCTACCGCATTGTAGCTCGGGCCACCATCATATGTAGTAGGCCACAAAGGATAAGTCGGCGCGATATACGTCGGCGGATGCTCCGTACCACTGTTAGCCCATACGGTAGAGCTGAAAATACAAAGTATGAAACCAGCAATATAATTATTTTTAACGACGTTTTTCATATACTAACGCTCTTCATTCAATCATCCTTAAATACAGTCTGCCATCAACGATTAAACAACGGGTTCAATACTTTGAAATCTCAGACCAGCGAACCACATCGCCAATAGAAATCATTATCGTTCTCATAACGATTACCTGCCTCGAGTATATATATTTATCGTTAAAAAAGACAGAAATCAGCCCAAATATAAAAATCTTACAAAATTAAGGGTTATTTTCCATAGACTGGTTATTATTCCTTTTAATTACAAGTAGTTATGAAATTAATATTTTCATGATTACTGTTTTCTACCCACAAATGAAGGGGCGCTCAATCGCTGGTTATGTGGTTAACTTCACCGCTCAGGAATACCCAAAAACAACATTCTAAAACTGAAACCATCACATTGAGCACCAGACCAGCACAGATCACCAATAGCAAAACGGGCGTTTTCAAGGTACCGTCAATCCCGCTAAAAGATCTCAATGAATCACTGTTGCGCGGCTTTTTAAAACATCAAAGTGATACCGATGTTAAACACACACACCTGTTCAATGAGCGTTATGAAAACATATACCTCAATGAAGCTCACATACCTGAATTAAAAATCTTCCGGCAGGAAGCGTGCCGCTATGCCAGTGAAATTATCGGCAGTGAGAACATCAGAGCCGGTTTCTGGTTTAATTACATGCCACCCGGTGCAGTCACGACGATGCACACTCACGATGATGACGATGAATTGTTATCCGCTGTATATTATGTCTACACACCAGAAAACTCCGGAAACCTGATCCTTTATGAAGACACGGAAAATAACAGACAGGAAAAAATCGAAATCCATCCTGAAGCCGGTAATTTTATTTTTTTCAAACCTGATCTTCGCCACGAAGTAAGCAGAAACAACAGTACAGAGCACCGTCTATCGATCGGCATCAACTTTGGGCTGGACCATGATGCCGATAAAAAAACAACAATGCAGTAAATCACAAGTACTTGTTTTATATATCTTTTGAGAAGCTTGCTTTATTACTTATTGCTAATGTATTTCTACTCAAATAACCGTACAATCTGCATACGCTCACAATCACGTTATCTTAAAAATTAGCACGCTATCGCATATAAGCAGGCACGTTTATGGTTCAGTACAAAACAAATTACAGTCGCAATATCTTATTTCAGTTTCTGATGCTGTCAGTTCTGACCGGCTTTTTATTATTACTCAATCATGAATTCCTGATTAATTTTTACATCAAAAACCAGGCAACCAATACCGGCTATATCGTCAATAGCAGCATCCTCGGTCTATTCTCACTGGGCATCTTCCGCATCATCGCCCTGCTGATACGCTACAACAGAGAAGAGAATGCATTATCGCGATTCATCAAGAATGTCGATAACGATGAGCTGCTGCCGACCGAACGCGTCAACAAAAAGAGCCTGATCTATAACCGCTACACCTCGGTGCTCGAGATCAGCAAACACAACGTCGCAGTCAACCACAGCGCACTGGCTTCGACGCTGATGGCGACAGAGGCCACACGCTTAAGCCTGCCGCGTTTCATCAGCAACATCCTGATACTTACCGGTGTATTCGGCACCATCATCTCATTATCGATAGCCCTGGTCGGTGCCTCCGACATCATCGACAGCGCTGACGGCATCAGCGGCATGAGCATCGTCATCCACGGCATGTCGACCGCGCTATCGACCACCGCCACCGCCATCGTATGTTACCTGTTCTTCGGTTATTTCTACATGAAGCTGACCGATGTCCAGACGGAACTGCTGAGTGGCATCGAACAGGCGACCACGCTCTACATCATGCCACGCTTCACCTATCAGACCGACAGCATGCTGCACGAAGTCGGCAGCCTGGTCAAAGCGCTGCATGAAGCAGCCGGCGTAATGGCCAGCACCCAGGTCGACTTCGCAGAAGCGGGCCGTAACCTGAGCGCCCTGACTGGCAACAATGCCGAGAGCCTGATGCGCCTCAGTGCCGACATAGAAGAGATAAAATCACTACTACGCGACGGCTTCCGTCTGTCATCTGATTAATCGGGTTAGGGTCTGATCATGAACGAAGAATTTGTTGATCTGCGCCGCGGGCATCTAAACAGCGAAAGCTTCTGGCCGGCATTTACCGATATCATGATGGTGGTGGTCATCATCTTCCTACTTACCTCGATGCTGCTGATGGTGAAAAACTGGGAACTGCTCGACCAGTTGCGCAGCAGCATGGCTGCAGAAGAGCAGGCAGAAAAGATCATCCATGACACCTCGCAGGAAAATGCCACCCTGGAAGAACAGCTGGCACATGCCCAGAACGAGATATCGATGCTGCGCATGCAGCTGCTGCAGGCCAGCGAACAGGCCAGCCAGATGAATGCGGCACTGGAAGATAAAGCGCAGCATATCGTCATCGTATTATCTGAAAATGAGCAGCTAAAAAACACCGTCGACAGAAGTGAAAACAGGATCGCCAGCCTCAGTTCCCGGATATCCTCAGTCGAAGAAAACCTGTCACAGCTGAACATCGATGTCGAGCAGAAACAAAAGGCACTGGAAGAAGAGCGCCAGAAGATAATCATCATCAGCCAGGAGCGTGACTCTCAATCACGCAAACTGTCTACTCTGGAAGATGACTTCGGGTCATTAAAAGTCAAATACGACAAACTGGTCAGGCCTGCACGCAGCGCCAAGGGAAAATATGTTGTCAGCGTGAACTTCGAAAGGATCAAAGGCAAAGAGCGCATCAGGTTTAAAGAT
>DAOVJH010000168.1 GCA_030673345.1 Pseudomonadota bacterium | reverse complement strand
TATGGTGGCTCATGCTTCCCTAAAGATGTTAAAGCACTAGTCAGAATGGCCGTAGAAAACGAGGTTCCATGTAATGTACTAGAGGCTGTTGAAAGTCGAAACCAGCGTCAGAAAGAACGTATGTTTGTAAAAATCAGCAACTTTTATGATGGCGATGTATCTGGAAAAACATTCTGCCTGTGGGGGCTTGCCTTTAAACCTGGAACAGACGATATGCGTGAAGCGCCCTCCCTGCAGATAATTAGTGATCTAGTTAATGCCGGCGCAAAAGTGCAGGCCTATGACCCTGTGGCAAAAGAAACTGCCAGCATAGATATTCCAGATGAATGGTTAGCCGATGGTCGCGTTACGATACTAGACGACCAGTATCATGCTCTAGATTCTACAGACGCCCTAATATTAGCCACAGACTGGAAACAGTTCAGAAACCCGGATTTTAACTACATAAAAGAAAAGCTGGCTGAACCGATTATCTTCGACGGCCGCAATCAATATGATCCAGAATTGATGACAGAGTTAGGCATCACATATGCCGGCATTGGACGCACGAATTGCAGCAATAACTAACCAACAGAAAAACGGAAAAATAATGAATAACAAACGCATATTAATCACCGGCGGCGCTGGTTTTCTTGGCTCACACCTTAGCGAAAGGTTATTAAATGAAGGCAATGAAATCATCTGTCTTGATAATTTCTTTACCGGCAGTAAAGAGAACATCATCCATTTGATGGATAATCCGCGTTTTGAAGTACTACGACACGACGTTACAATTCCGCTGTACATAGAAATAGATGAGATCTATAACCTGGCATGCCCCGCTTCACCAATACACTATCAGCATGACCCGGTACAAACAACAAAGACCTGTGTGCACGGCGCTATCAACATGTTGGGACTGGCAAAACGCACCGGTGCAAAAATAATGCAGGCATCGACCAGTGAAGTTTATGGTGACCCGGAAATACATCCACAGGTTGAATCATACTGGGGAAAAGTAAACCCTATCGGTATTCGCTCCTGCTATGATGAGGGTAAGCGCTGCGCGGAAACCCTGTTTTTAGATTACTACAGACAGCATAACCTGGATATAAAGATTGCACGCATCTTTAACACCTACGGCCCAAAAATGCATGCCAATGATGGACGCGTAGTATCTAACTTTGTTGTTCAGGCACTCAAAGGCGAGGATATAACAATATATGGCGATGGCGAACAATCGCGTTCATTCTGTTACGTCGATGAAATGGTTGACGCCTTTATTCGGTTAATGGGCAGTGATCGTGAATTTATCGGCCCGGTTAATCTTGGCAACCCCGGTGAATTTACAATTCGAGAACTGGCGGAAAAGACACTGGCCATGGTTGGCTCAAAATCCTCACTCATCAATGAGCCACTACCAGAAGACGATCCGAAGCAACGTCAGCCCGACATCAGCCTCGCCAAAGAAAAACTTGGCTGGGAGCCTGTCATCAAACTGGATGAAGGCCTTTCAAAAACAATTGAATACTTCAAGTCAGTCCTCTAGTTACCACTGACTCTTTGAACAACAATGGCTAAGATAAGCGCCTGCATAATTTCATTCAACGAAGAGAACAAGATTGAAGATTGCCTGAAAAGTCTTCAACCTGTCGTAGATGAAATCATTATCGTTGATTCTTTAAGCACCGATGACACATTACTTATCGCTGAAAAATATACCGATAAAATCTTTCACCAGAAGTTTCTCGGCCATATCGAACAAAAAAATCTCGCCGTTGAAAAAGCGGGTAATGACTGGATACTGAGCCTGGACTGCGATGAAAGGTTATCGGATGAACTGCAGCAGTCCATACTGGAGATAAAAAACAATCTCGATAAAGCCGATGCTTATCGCATGACGAGAAAAACGTTTTACATCTACCGCTGGCTCAACCACTGCTGGTATCCGGACATGAAAACACGGCTGTTCAACAGGGGAACTTCCCACTGGGGCGGCACCAACCCGCATGATCATATCATCACAGAGGGCGATAACATCGTTCGCTTGAGTGGTGATATATACCATTACTCGTTTGACAGTATCTCAGACCACCTGAAGACCATCGATAGCTTTACTGAGATCGGTGCAGACGAACTCGTCAGAAAAAATAAGACCGTCACCATACTAAGCCCCCTCACCCACTCCAGCTGGACATTTATAAAGCTCTACATAATAAAGCGCGGATTTCTGGATGGCTTTGCCGGGCTGGTCGTATCCGTACTGTCGTATATGCACGTATTCATAAAATACAGCAAAGCATATATCAAATATAAGCAGGCAAAAATGAAATGAATGTACTGGAGCTATGTCTATCAGCTGGACTAGGTGGACTAGAGCTTTACGTCTTTCGCTCGAGCGAAGCATTAGCCAGCAGCAGATCAGACAACAATTCGGTTCTCGTTGTACTGAGGCAGGACAGTAAGCTTGACGAATATTATAAGAAACACGCCGATTTTCGCACCAGATACATACGGCACTTCTTCAGCCCACTACCGTTACTTAATGCCAGAAGACTGGCGACTATCATTGATGACAACGAGATCGACGTCATCCATATGCACTGGGGTAAAGACCTGCCATTAGCCGCATTTGCTAAAGCCTTCTCGAGAAGAAAACCGGCACTCGTCTATACCCGGCAGATGATGATAACCCGTGTAAAAGATGACTTTTACCACAACTTTCTCTACAGCCAGCTGGACCTCATGTTGACCATCACCAGGGAACTGGAAGGTCTCTGTAAAAAATTCATCCCGCTCTATAAGGAGAAGATAACAACACTGTATTACGGCGTGAAAAAGCCGGAGAAGATACTTGATGAAAAAAGTATTGCGCAACAACGAGAGGACATGGGTTTCTCAAAAGATAATTTTGTTGCAGGGTTAATCGGCAGACTGGAAGAGAGCAAAGGCCAGCACCTGTTGATCGACGCCATAAGTACCGCCAAAAAAAATGGCCATAATATCAAGGCGCTCATCGTCGGCCATGAGATGAACCCCGGTTATCGAGATACACTCAAAAAACAGGCAGACGAACTTGGCGTACTGGATAATATTATTTTTCAGGATTTCACCAGCGAACCACAGCAGTTGATGCAGCTATGTGACTGCGTGATCCTGGCATCTGGCCAGGAAACATTCGGCCTCGTATTGCCTGAAGCCATGCGTGCGGGTGTCGCCGTGATAGGCAGCAATAGCGGTGGCGTCCCGGAAATAATCGAACACGAAACAACGGGGCTTTTATTTAAAACAAAAGATGCAGACAGCCTGTACCAGCAACTCGAACGATTATTCCTCGACCCTGGATTCAAAGAAAAACTGTCCATACAGGGAAACAAAAGTGCGGATGAACGCTTTGATAACTCATCACATTTCCAACAGCTCGAGAAACACCTGGAATCAGCGATAACCAAAGCCGTATAAAGGTTTAATAATTATGAAACTCTGGTTCAACAAAGGCATCTGGACGCGTAATGGTACCGATCGGAAGATCAGGGATCTATCTTTCACTGACATAAAAAAGATAGCAATCCTGCGACATGCCGCCCTGGGCGATATGGTACTGACACGCAGTTTTATCATCGAAGCCAGAAAAGCTTTCCCTAATGCCACCATAACCTTGAGTATCGTAAGCAACTATACTCGCGGAACACCCGAAGACCTGGTCGACCGTGTCCATATCGTACACGGCTCTGGTACAAAGAACATCTCGATAAAAGAACGCTATAAACGCATCAAAGAGCTCGGTGACCAGGACATCATATTCGACCTGGCGTCATCCAGCCGCTCTAACATGACATGTTTACTTAACCGCGCGACGCTTAAGATCGGGTTTCCATACAGAAAACTGCAGGCGAGACTGCTTTTTGATATCGCGACACCAAGAAGCGATCTGAATTTTGAAGGTTGCGAAATGATGAACATGTTAAATGCTCTAGGCGTCAAAACCGCTTATCCGCATCAGTATGGAATGCCCGGTGAAGCACTCAAAAGAGAAAAGCCATACATCATCTACTTTATCGGCGCATCCACCCCAGACAAAGTCTGGCCGGCGGACCGATTCAGTAAACTCATAGGCGACATGTCGAAAGAATACCCTGACCATGACCATCTTGTGCTCGAAGGTATTCAGGATTGGGAAACCGCTGACAAGATACTGGCACCGATACAGCACACAGGTAATGTCGATGTCATTAATGCAGACACCATCGATGAAACCGTGCGCGTTCTAAAAGGTGCTGACCTGGTCGTTTCCAACGATACCGGAATACGTCACCTTGCTATTGTTTCAGAGACACCGACAGTAGGGATATTTTTCCACGACCCATTCCGATATTGGCCCAGATTTGAAATACACGATGTTGCAATGCCCGGTGAGGATGGCCCTGCATCAGCTGACGAAGTATTCAGTTGCTGCAGCCGCTTACTCGGTAGAACTGAAAAGACAGTCAGTTAATATTCTTCATAGGATTTTTCTTCAACGAAGTCAGATCCCAGCTTTATATTGATATCTCGTTTGACATCACTACGCTTATCGTTAGTCACATAGACCGCCCTGGCGAGCTCTATAAAGCTCTCATCAAACGCTTGTTGTGATTCTTTCTCGCGGATATCATCTTCTATCTC
>DAOVJH010000471.1 GCA_030673345.1 Pseudomonadota bacterium | reverse complement strand
GGATGGTATGCACCGGAATGATAAGCCTGTCTGTAGCCGTTAGCTCGACACTTGCGCGTGAGAATTGACCGACCGCCGCGCCATCGGGTACCGGTGAGAGCAAGATTTCTATGGTGCCTTTGTGGGTGCTGGCATTTATCGTCGGATGTATGCGTACTATGCTGGCGGTAAACTTTTTGTCGCCAAGGGCATCAATCTTCATGGTTATCGACTGACCTTTTTTCACAAGGGGCAGCCAGCGCTCAGCAAGATTGGCTTTAAGACGTAATGCGGTTGGGTCGATGATGGTGTGAATATGTGACTGCTGTGCCAGCAGGTCGCCGGGTTCATATAAACGTTTTGTGATTAATCCGTCGATCGGTGCTTTTATACTGGTACGTTCGAGCCGGGTGGCCTGGCGTTTTTCTTCAGCGATGGCCAGATCCAGTTCGGTGCGCGCTCTCGCGACTTCTTCTTCAGTCGATATCTTTTTAGGCAGCAGCTTTTTTACGCGTGACAGGTCAACTTTTGCCTGTTCTTTTGATGCCCTGGCTTTGGCAACATCAGTTTTTAGTAATTCATTATCAAGCTGTATCAGCAGTGAACCTTTTTTAACGCTATCACCTTCATGGTAGGGCAGACGGGTAATGCGGCCGCTCTCCTCATTGTATAAACGAATTGATGTCACCGCTTCAAGTGTACCGGAAACGGTCTGTTTTAAAGATACCGGCTTGTTTGCTGCAGTGATAACTTCGACACGGTGTACGGTCTGTTGAGCTCTATGTGCATTAATACCTGTGCTGTCTGTACTGTCACATGCCATCGTAAACAGACTGATAAGCAGGCTGGCTGATAACCATCTGAATAATGGCCCACATAATTTAATTCGGCGGGGTGGTTTTTTCGATATAATCATGACCCGAACTTTAACCTAAAAACTACTGATAGCCCAACTCCTTACTTAGAAAAGCAGATTAGGGTGCGAAGATTTGAATCCACAGTGCTTTAGAAAAATCTTAGCTGCACCCATAGGTTCAGCGGGCATTTTTATGAAGTGCTGTGGATTCAAAGATTTGTGCCATAACTGTGTTTCTAAGTAGGGAGTTGGGGTTAATACAAAATAAATGATACATCGACCAACAACAAAGCCGCATGGCAACCGTAAGGATTTTGATAATATAAAACGATTATTCCCTTATATCTGGGATTTTAAAGGCCGTGTGTTTTTAGCGCTGTCCTGTCTTATCTTATCCAAGATCGCTATCGTTGGTATGCCGCTGCTTTTGAAAGATATAGTCGATGGCCTCGACAGCAATCAGATGTTGGACAATGTGAGCCTGGCCTTACCGCTGGTATTGTTACTGTCTTACGGTGCTCTGCGTTTGATGGCGAGCCTGTTCAATGAGCTACGGGATGCGATCTTTTCACGTGTTCGCTATCACGCCATGCGGGGTATCTCGTTACGAGTACTCAAACATCTATATTCGCTTTCGCTGTCATATCACCTGGACAGAAAAACAGGTGGTATAACACGTGACCTCGAGCGTGGAACGAACAGTCTAAGTTCGATATTAAATTACCTGGTTTTCAATATATTTCCCACTGCAGCCGAATTT
>DAOVJH010000425.1 GCA_030673345.1 Pseudomonadota bacterium | reverse complement strand
TGTACTGGAATATAAAGATAACGGCTTCCTGCCAGAAGCATTGATCAACTACCTGGTTCGTCTGAGCTGGTCGCATGGTGACCAGGAAATATTCAGCCGGGAAGAGATGGTCGCGTTATTTGATGCCTGTGATGTAAATACCTCGGCATCTGCATTCAACACAGAGAAATTACTCTGGCTGAACCAGCATTACATTAAAAATAATGAACCAGCAGAACTGGCTGAGCTGCTGCAGGGATTTGTACATGCACATTTTTACAATACCGATCACGGACCTGATCTGAATAAAGTGCTGGAAGTATATCGGGAACGTTGCAGTACCCTGGTCGAGCTGGCTGATGAGATACATTTTTTTTATGATGATTTTGATACTTATGACGCCAGGCAGGCGAAAAAACAGTTTAAAGAAACCACCTTACCGATTCTGCAAAGCTTGAAACAGCAATACAGCGAGTTAGACGATTGGGCGGCTGAAGCGATACATCATGTTGTCGAAAACACGGTTAATACCCTCGAAGTTGGCTTCGGCAAAGTCGGGCAGCCTTTACGACTGGCGGTTACCGGTCACGGTAAATCGCCATCGATCGATGTGACGCTGGAACTGCTGGGTAAAGAAAAAACCTTACAACGACTGGATCAGGCGATCGATCATATTAATAGTAAATCTGCATAAGCATTGTGTTGCCGACATCCTTGTCAGCAACGTGCTTTTAATGGCAGTTAATAATCCTTCATCAGCACGTATTTTTTAAAATGAACTGATAACTGCCAGCCGAAAGTTTTGTTATTTCCGTCGGGCAAAACCGACCATTCCAATGAGCCCTGATCCAAACAGCCAGACTGCTGCTGGCAGCGGAACCGGGTTGATCTGTGCGACCGAACAGTCACCAACACCAGCGATATTAGATGAGCCGGGTGTGATACAGCCCAGCTGAAAATCAAGCGCATTATTATTGCTATCAAATCCATTTGCGATGCGGGCAAGACTGACGATGTCGGTGTTATTATCGCTGACCGTCAAGTAATCGCCTTCGGTGAAGGGTGGTAGCACGCCTTCATATGACAGGGAATCAAGCAGATTGGTGTTTTCATACAGTGCAAGCGCATCGGGTGCGCCATTTTGCATCCAGCTACTGGCCGCAGTGAAACTGTAATCACAATTTGCGACCAGGTTAGCATCACCGCAAACGACAAAATAACCGTTAGCGCCGATATCAAAACCGGATAAATCGATGCTTCTGTAGACTGACGAATCCCGTCCGTTGATCAGGTCGATCGAATAATCGTTCAGCGAAATAGCGGAAGCCCCCGAGTTGAATAATTCAATAAATTCAGCGTTGTCTGTGCCCGGCTGATCATAGTCGATCTCGTTGATGATGACTGCGGAATTACCCGTCAGGGCAAAACTGCCGGTAAAAGCGAAAAGATAAAGTTTTTTAAGTCCAGATTGTTTCATTTTAATAACTCCTTGTAGTTAAAAGTGCGCAGGATTGCGCGTCAAAACACAGCGTTTTGATATCAATATCGTGGGAAAATAAGGAAGGTGAGAGTAAATGTGGAGAGCGCCAGTTAAACGCAGGCGAGCACCATCATCACGCAGAAACAGCGTAGATTGCTGGTTATGCGGGTAACTTGCTGAACAAAAAGGCGAATAAAACGAGATACGCCAGATCCATCTGACCCAAGTCCGTCCGTCTATGGACATACACATCTTCCTTTGATGTTGTTAATTCCTTACTGGTTAGATATTAACCAAATAAGCGGGTGTTTGTAAATAGCCAGGCTAAATTATTTGATATAACGGGATTTTTGTGAGCAGGGGCAAACGATTAATGACTTTTCAGTCAATTCAATATAAGATTCACAGCCAATTTTGGGGCTATAGCTCAGCTGGGAGAGCGCAACACTGGCAGTGTTGAGGTCAGCGGTTCGATCCCGCTTAGCTCCACCATTTTTACAGGAAAATAATGAAAGTTATCGTTACCGGCGG
>DAOVJH010000022.1 GCA_030673345.1 Pseudomonadota bacterium | reverse complement strand
GACGGCAAATTTATTTACGCCAGAAGGCAGGCGTTAACAATACCAGCAGCGTGAAGATCTCAAGACGCCCCAGCAGCATGGAGAAACAGAGCAACAATTTATTAAAATCTGAAAGGCTGGCGTAATTTGCGCTCACCTCCCCCAGGCCAGGCCCAAGATTATTGATGGTCGCAGCGACTGCTGAAAAAGCCGTTATCTGATCGAGCCCATTAAACATCAGTACCAGCATCATCAGAGCAAACAATGCCACGTATGCAGCAAAAAAACCCCAGACTGCATCGATGATGGAATTCTTGACCGGCTGTTTACCAATTTTTACTGTCACCTTTGCATTAGGGTGGATCAATCGCATGATCTCCCGCTGCCCCTGTTTTATCAGCAACAATATCCTGATCACTTTTATACCGCCACCGGTGGAACCGGCGCAACCGCCGATGAAACTTGCAAACAACAAAAGCACCGGAATAAATACCGGCCAGCTGGCGTAATCCGTGGTAACAAAACCCGAAGTGGTCGCGATCGATACCGTTTGAAACAGGCCCTCTCGAAATGCATCAGGAAAATCGTGGTACACAGACTGGCTGTACAGGACATAGATGCTCAGCAATGAGATGATGACCAACAGGCTCGCATATAACCGGAACTCAGAGTCACGCAGCAACGGCATCAGGCTTTTTGAACGCACCACAGAAAAGTGCAAGGCAAAATTTATCGCGCCCAAAAACATGAAAACGATAGCAACGATCTCGATCATCTGGTTATCAAAATAACCAATGCTGGCATCATGCGTGGAGAAACCGCCGATAGCGACCGTAGAAAAACTGTGCGCCACTGCATCGAACAAATTCATACCGGCCAGCCAGTACGCGATAGCACAGGCAATCGTCAGACCAAGATAGATATACCAGAGCGCCTTGGCCGTCTCTGCAATCCGAGGGGTCAGCTTACTGTCTTTAACCGGACCCGGCGCTTCTGCTTTATATAACTGCATGCCGCCGATACCCAGCATAGGCATGACCGCAACCGCTAATACGATGATACCCATACCGCCCAGCCACTGTAATTCCTGCCGGTAAAACAAGATGCTGTGTGGCAGGCTGTCCAGGCCAACCAGTACGGTCGCCCCGGTCGTGGTTAACCCTGAGATAGATTCGAACAGTGCATCTGTAATACTGATCTCAAGATTCTCATAGAGATAGAATGGCAAGGCCCCTGCGATACCCAGTACCAGCCAGAACAGAACGACGACGACAAAGCCGTCACGCAGACGCAGATCACTGCGATGTTTCCTTACCGGAAGAAATAAAAGAAAACCAATACTTAACAGCAGCAGATAACTATAGAAGAATGCACGCGCTGCACCTTCCTGGTAGAGAAGGTCGATTATCACGGGCGGCAGCAGTGTGATGCTGAACAGCATCAAAAACTGTCCCATAATGCGCTGTATGATAGTGAGATGCATGACGGACTAGAAAAAAGTTACGCCGACCTGGAACAGTTTTTCGACTGCATTGAATTTAGTTTTATCCAGCAGGAATAAGATCAGGTGGTCTTCATTTTCGATAACGATATCGTGATGCGCCATGATGACTTCTTCACCGCGGATGATCGCACCGATGGTAGTACCTTCCGGCAGGTTTATCTGTTCCACCGTTTTGCCGACAACCTTCGAATTTGCACTATCGCCATGAGCGATGGCTTCGATCGCTTCAGCCGCACCGCGGCGTAGAGAGTGCACGGCAACGACATCACCGCGTCGCACGTGCGCGAGCAGCCCGCTGATGGTGATCTGTTGCGGCGATATAGCCACATCGATACTGCCCTGGCTCTCCATCAGGTCGATATAAGCATGCCGGTTGATCAATGACATAACCTTGCGCGTACCCAGGCGTTTGATCAGCATCGAAGAAAGGATATTCGCTTCGTCATCATTGGTCAGTGCACAGAACACATCCATCTGGTCGATATTTTCTTCCAGCAGCAGGTCCTCATCTGCAGCATCACCCTGAAGGACGATGGTGTTATTTAGATCGCGAGATAGTTGTTCAGCACGCTGTGTACTACGCTCCAGGATCTTGACGTGGTATTTCTTTTCGAGCGCCTGCGCCAGCTGCTTGCCGATGTTACCGCCACCCGCCAGCATGATTCGTTTAATCGGATTGTCCATTCTGCGCAACTCTGACATGACTGTGCGGATATCTTTTGTTGCCGCGATAAAAAAGACTTCATCATCCGCTTCGATCACCTGGTGGCCATCGGGCACGATGCCTCTTCCTTTACGGAAGATTGCAGCCACGCGTGAATCGACACCAGGCACATGTTTTCTCAGATCAGATATCTCATGGCCGACCAGTGGGCCACCATAATAAGCCTTCACCCCGACCAGCCGTGCTTTGCCACCAGCAAAGTCCAGCACCTGCAGTGCGCCCGGGTATTCGATCAGGCGTTGTATGTGTTCTGAGATCAACTGCTCGGGACTGATCAGCACATCGATCGGCAGATCTTTATCGTTAAATAGTTCTTTATATTTCAGGTATGCCTGTGAACGTACACGCGCTATCTTCGTCGGCGTATGGAACAGGCTGTGCGCCACCTGGCAGGCAACGATATTTGTTTCATCACTATTGGTCACCGCGACCAGCATATCGGCATCGCGGATACCCGCCTGTTTTAATACATCAGGATGCGAAGCATGTCCGACGACTGTCTGAATATCCAACCGATCACTGAGCTCTTCCAGCAACACGACATTCATGTCTACCAGCGTAATGTCATTCGCTTCCGACGACAGGTTTTCAGCAACGCTGGATCCGACCTGTCCTGCTCCTAAAATTATAATATTCATTGCTCTGCCAGATAACTCAGTAACGATATGTTTACAGCGATGTTCACTCGATTTTTATACTCGGGAGTTTACGCTCAAATACCATGCTTTTCATAGCTGTTTAGCCGGTTTTCTTTATCCGGTTTTCTTTAAGCGGCCTTCTTTAATCGACCTTCTTTAATCGGCAATAATAAAAACCGTCAGCATCTTGCTCTCCGGGGAACAGCTGGCGACCATATTCACATGGCACGCCCCAATCGACATCGATCTTAATTTCAGAAGCATCTTTATTGCGTGATAAGAACTGCTGTATCTGGTTTTGATTTTCGTCTTTAAATATCGAACAGGTGATATACAACAGTTCACCGCCAGCGTCTAACACCTGCCATGCCGACTGCAAGATCTCAGACTGCAGTTTCACTAGCGGCTCTATATCTGAATCACGGCGCAGGGTTTTAATATCAGGATGGCGTCGGATAACGCCGCTGGCAGAACAGGGTGCATCGATCAAGATATGAGAGAAACGTTCACCATGCCACCAGCTTTCTGTCTCTCGGGCATCCGCCACGACCATTTCCGCTCTCGATTCAAGCTTAAGCCGTTGCAGGTTTTCACCCACCCGTAGCATCCTGTGCTCATCGAGCTCGACGGCGAGCAATCCATCGACTGTCGGATATCGTTCGAGAAGGTGGCAGGTTTTTCCACCTGGCGCGGCGCACAGATCAAGCACCCGGTCGGCTTCTGACACATCGAGCAAGGTTGCTGCAAGCTGAGCACCCGCATCCTGAACCGAAACCGCACCGTCGGAAAAACCGGGCAGCAATCGCACATCGGTGCCGTGGCCCAGTATCAATGCATGGTCTGCCATAGCGACACTCGCAGACTCAAACCCGGCCTCGGTGAGCAGCTGCTGATAATCTGAGCGGCTATGCTGCAATTGATTGACCCGCAGGCAGAACGCCGGCCGCTGATTATTTGCATCCAGGATAGCCTGCCAGTCATAACCATCGACTGATGGCCAGTCTGTTTTTATTTTTTCTATCATCCATGCTGGATGTGAATACCTGGCGACATCATCGTCGATCGACGAGATCAAGCTTTCTTTCTCACGGGTAAAACTTCTCAGTACTGCATTCACCAGGCCCGCAGCCCATTTCTTGCCAGACTTCCTCACCAACTCGACCGATTCATTGATAACCGCATAATCTGGCGTACGGCACTCTTTTAACTCGTACAGCGCCATCATCAAAATCAGCTGCACATCGCTGTCTTTTTTCTTTAATGATTTTTTTAACAGCTGCGAGAGAAAGAACTCAAGCTGCCAGCGCCAGCGTAATACGCCATTGACGATCTCATTCGCCAGTCCGCGGTCTCGTGCATCCTCCAGTTTATCGGTGGTATGAATCTGTACCGCCGACAGTGACTGTCCGTCAAACACCTGCTTCAATGTTTTCAGACTCGCCACCCGAGCTGCGCTTATCTTTTGCTTCGGCGAGCCGGCCCGCTTCTTTCCGGCCTGTTTCTTTTTAGGATGAGAGGACTTTTCCACAGTGTTATGTCAGCACCTGACCGAGCAGTGAGTTTGCGTTAAGAAAATCAGCCACCGGCATCTTTCGTTTGCCTTCGGCCTGTAATTCAGTAATACGCAGGATACCCGCACCTGTCATCACCTCTACACCCCGCGCTGATTCAGCCAGCACAGTGCCAGGTACCACATCATCGGAACCAGCATCCACTGCCCGCACTTCCGCCTGCCACAACCTCAGCTTTGATGCCTTACTGTTTTTTTCATAACCGCAATAAGCGACCGGCCAGGAATTATAGGCCCTGACCGCGCGCTGGATATCTTCAGCAGACTGCGACCAGTCTATCTCTGCCTCGGCTTTGTTTAGTTTTGACGCATAACAGGCATCCGCATCATCCTGCTTTACCCTGTCGCAGGTTTGATCGGCTATGGCGGGTAACGCCGCAATCAGGGTCTGCGCACCGAGTGACATCAGCTTATCATGCAGACTTGAGCCGGTATCTTCTGCGGTGATCTCACATTCAGCCACGGCCAGCATATCACCGGTATCCAGGCCCGCATCCATCTGCATGATAGTAATACCGGTTGTTGTATCACCGGCCAGAATCGCACGCTGGATAGGTGCGGCGCCACGCCAGCGCGGCAACAGGGATGCATGGATATTGATACAGCCGAGAACCGGCATCTGCAGGACTTCAGGCGGCAGCAAGAGACCATACGCGGTGACGATCATCAGATCTGCAGCCAGCGCTTTTAATTGCTGCTGCGCATCTTCTTCTTTTAAAGATGCCGGCTGATAGACCGGAATATCATGTAACAGTGCCGCTTCTTTAACCGGTGACATAGCCACACCGCGGCCTCTGCCCGCCGGTCGATCGGGCTGCGTGTAGACTGCGATCACCTCGTGTTCAGACGCGATTAATGCCTGCAGTGCAGCGACAGAAAAATCTGGTGTACCTGCATAGATGATACGTAAGGAATGACTCACAGCGGTTTAAATAGGTTCCTGATAAAAATATGGTGTATGCCGGAGCGGCCGTTAGCTGACAGCCTGGCGGCTTTCTTCACGCAATGCTTTGAGCATGCGCTTCTTTATACGCTGAAATTTTAGCGGCGACAGGTAATCGACAAATAATTTACCCTTCAGATGGTCCATTTCGTGCTGGATACAAACTGCCAGCATCTCATCCGCCTGCAGAGTGTATTCATCACCATTCTGGTCGAGCGCTTTAATGGTAACTTTTTCTGAGCGCCGCACCGTCTCATAGATGTCAGGAACAGACAGGCAGCCTTCATCACAGCTTTCCGACCCTTCTTCATCGATAATCTTAGGGTTGATCAGACACAAGGGCTGGTTTTTATCTTCTGAAACATCGATTACGATAACCTGCAGATGCACATCGACCTGGGTTGCCGCCAGACCGATACCCGGTGCTGTATACATGGTCTCAAACATGTCATCCACCAGTTTGCGGATGGTATCGTCCACTTTCTCTACCGGTTTCGCCACCGTCCGCAGACGTTTATCCGGGTAATGTAATATATCTAATATCGCCATAATCTGTCTTTCTGCTCACTGATAATGTGGGTCAAAAACCCCTGTAATCAGCACCTATTTTATTATTTCTGCTACACTCAGTGAAAAACTTACCTTAGTAATCGAAGTTCGTCTACTAAACCATTGAGAATAGTAGAAAAATTCGGCCCGAAAATTAATACAAAAAAGGGCCAGAATCAAGAACTAGAGCCAGAGAGTAAAACAAAAATAAAAATGAATATTTCGAATACTCAAAGATCACGCAATATTGTACCCTCATTCCTGCTTTCAGGGCTACTAGCCTTTAGTGCAGGCTCTATCACTGGCTGCAGCTCATCAGAACCACGACCAGTCGCTGCACCGGAACGTTCAGAACCGGTTACTATCGCCAGTGCCGAAGAAAGCAAAGCACCTAAAAAAGAAATCCGCGTAAAAGCCGAACACCCCCGTCAGTATACGGTGAAAAAAGGCGATACTTTATGGGGAATTTCCAACTTATTCCTGCAGGACCCCTGGTACTGGCCTGAGATATGGCAAAAGAATCAACAGGTCACTAATCCACACTTGATCTTTCCCGGCGACGTATTAACACTGGTTTATGTTAACGGCCAGCCACAGATGCGACTCAACGAGGCACAGCACAAACAGGTTCAGCAAACGGCTGACACAAGTGGTATCCCGGTTAGAAAACTAAGCCCAAGTATCCGTACCTCCGATCTTAAAGCGAGCATCCCAACCATCCCGGGCGATGCGATCAGGCAGTTCCTGACAAAACCCAGAGTCGTTACAAAAGAGCAGCTGGAAAAGGCACCTTACATCGTCGGCAGCGAAGACAATCACCTGATCCTGGGTGATGGCAATCGCGTCTATATGCGCGGCGAAATCGATAAAGAACGTGTCCGTTTCTCAGTCTTCAGGCCTGGCGATGCCCTGCGCGACCCTGCCACAGATGAAATCCTGGGTTATGAAGCCATACACACAGGTGAAGTCCATGTCACCGCTTACGATGACCCAGCCTCTGGCGACCTCACCTCTACTGTACGTGAAGTACTGATCGGCGACCGCCTGCTGGCTGAAGACAGAAGCAAAATGGAAAACCTATACTTCCCGCACATACCCGACAGAGAAGTCAATGCGCAGATAATGGAATTAAATGAAGCACTGATGGGTGTCGCAAAACTCCAGGTCGTGGTAATCAATAAAGGTGAACGTGACGGCATGGAAGTGGGCCACCTGCTCGCGACCTTTACCAACGGAGCCACCATAAGAGACCGCCATGACAAACACAGCAGCAAGCCGGTCAAACTGCCGAATGAACGCAGCGGTCTGGTAATGATCTTCAAGACTTTTGACCGTGTCAGTTATGCCATCACGCTGGAATCCAGACGCATTATCCGTAACTTTGACTATCTGCACACACCTAAGTTTTAAACAGTCCCGACAAAGCCTTATCTCAAGGCAGACTATATAGTGTAATATTCAAGGATGAATAATCACAAACCTGCAAGGAATGCGGGATCGGAAAACTCCATCGACACCTGGTTAACCCTGCTGCATACAGAAAATGTAGGCGCCACCACATTCCACACCCTGCTTGATACATTTGGCTCTGCCGAAGCGGCTCTGAATGCCAGCCGACAGCAACTCTCCGGTCTTGCGATAAAGGCAGATGCCATTTCCGCCCTGTGCAATCAGGAAAAACCTGACATCGATGCTGACCTGAACTGGTGGCATGCTGAAAAAAATCACCACATCATCACGCTGGATGATGAACACTACCCGTCAGGATTAAAAAATCTGCCCGATGCGCCCCCGGTATTATATGTCAGAGGTGATCCCGATTATCTGTTACAGCCTCAGCTCGCCATGGTTGGAACACGCAACCCCACCGCTGCCGGCCGTAATACGGCGAAAGAATTCGCCCATCATCTATCCGATGTCGGCATTACCATCACCAGCGGGCTGGCCAGCGGTATCGACGGTGCCAGCCATGAGGGTGCTCTGCGTGGACTGGCTGGCACTATCGCCGTGGTCGCACACGGGCTCGATATCGTCTACCCTGCACAGCATCAAAAACTGGCCCAGGATATCAGCGAAAATGGTGCAGTAATCTCAGAAATGCCCATCGGCATACAGCCGCTGCGCGGATTTTTCCCAAGACGCAACCGACTTATCAGTGCGCTTTCACTGGGCACACTGGTGGTCGAAGCTGCACAGAAGAGCGGCTCACTGATCACAGCAAGATACGCACTCGAACAAAATAGAGACGTTTTTGCCATTCCAGGGTCTATCCACAACCCCATGGCGCGCGGCTGCCACCAGCTGATCAGGCAAGGTGCCAAACTGGTCGAATCGGCTGAAGACATACTGGAAGACCTGCAATTCCCATCAGCGCCAGACACCTTATACCCCATAAAAACAGGCACTGATATCCATGAAAAACCAAAAGATCTGCACAAGAGACTTGACCCGGATCACCAAAAACTGCTCAAATGCCTCGCTTATGAGCCTGCCAGTATCGATGAACTGGTCATCAGCAGTGATTTTAATGCTGCAGAAGTTGCGTCCATGCTCTTGATTATGGAACTGGAAGGCCTCATCGTATGTCAGAATGGCCGTTATACATGCGTCAGTTAACAGCGTATAAATATTACTGTTAGCCATTGATATATACGTGTTTTATTAAAATCATCACCATTATTTACAGGATATCCTGAATGATAATCAAACAGTCTGTCGTCGATGTATTAATGTTTTTATTCGAACGTTACCTCGATGACGAAGAGTTAAATGAAACTAGCCGCGTCACAGATGAACGCGACAGTATCCAGGTTCGCCTGGAAGAAATGGGATTCCATAACCAGGAAATTAACCAGGCTTTCGACTGGCTGGAAGATTTGGCTGATCTGCAGGAAAAACAACAATTCTTGCCGGTCAAAGAAACCAGTACACGCATATACAGCGATCAGGAGAAAAAACTGATCGGCATCGAAAGTATCGGATTTCTACATTTTCTCGAACAAACGAATATACTCACACCGGTAATACGTGAATTAATACTGGATCGGGTTGTCGCATTAGGACAGCCGCTTGATGCGGAACAGATGAAATGGATCATCATGATCGTAATGCATGCACATCCTGGCGAGGAGAATGCCCTTGCCCTGATGGAGAACTTTATCTTTGATGAAGTGACTGAACTTATTCAGTGATACTGATTAAGAATATCTGACTGAACCACCCGATATAACAACCTGATAAAAACGGCATGAGCAAAAATCTTGTTATCGTAGAATCGCCCGCCAAAGCGAAGACCATCGAAAAATACCTGGGCAAAGACTTCAAAGTCCTTGCTTCATACGGCCACGTGCGCGACCTGATACCAAAAGCCGATGCCATCGACACCGATAACGATTTTTCGATGAAGTATCAGATCATCGAAAGAAACGAAAAACATGTCAACAAGATCATCCAGTTCCTGAAAAAAGCCGATACACTCTATCTCGCGACTGACCAGGACCGCGAGGGAGAAGCCATCTCATGGCACCTGTATGAACTGTTAAAAGAGAAAGACCTGCTGAAGGATAAAGCTGTACATCGCGTCGCCTTCAACGAAGTAACCAAACGTGCCATCCAGGAAGCCATCGATAACCCTGGCGAACTTTCGATCGATCTGATCAACGCACAACAGACCCGGCGCGCACTGGATTACCTCGTCGGATTCAACCTGTCACCACTCTTATGGAAAAAAGTACAGCGCGGCCTTTCTGCTGGACGTGTACAGAGCCCCGCTCTGCGTTTAATCGTAGAACGTGAAGAGGCGATAGAAGCCTTCGATGCTCAGGAATACTGGACCATCGAAGCAGACGTCGCCAAAAACAAACAGGACTTCACCGCTCGCTTAACGATCTACAACGATGAAAAAATCATCGATAAACAGGCTTCCAGAAAGAGCAGCGCCAAGGATAAAAACAGCGCTGAAACGCCTGAAGAAAAGACAAAATTCAGCTTCACAGATGAAGCGACCGCTAAAACAGCAAAAGATAACCTACAGGCTCTTGCCGATGGAAAACTGTCTGTTAACAAGGTTGAGAAGAAAGAGAGCAAGCGCGAACCAAAAGCGCCGTTTACCACCTCGACCATGCAACAGGAAGCTGCCAGTAAACTTCGCTTTTCCGCACAACGCACGATGCGTACGGCGCAGAACCTGTATGAAGGTATCGACATCGGAGGTGAAACCGTTGGCTTGATCACCTATATGCGTACCGACTCACTACACCTCGCAGATGAAGCCATCGATGAGATTCGCGGTTTAGTTGCATCACGCTTCGGCAAAAGCAACCTGCCCGACAGCCCTCGCGTATTTAAGAATAAATCAAAAAATGCGCAGGAAGCTCACGAGGCCATACGCCCGACCTCAGTCAGCCACGCGCCTGAAAAAATAAAAGATAAATTAAAGCCTGATCAATTTGCGCTGTATGAACTGATCTGGAAACGCACCATGGCGTGCCAGATGAGACATGCCACATTAAACAATGTCAGCATACAGCTCGGCTGTGGTGATAAAAACGTATTTCGCGCCAGTGGCTCTACGATAAAAACACCGGGTTTCATGACGGTGTACATGGAAGGAAACGAAGAGAGCAGGCTGGATAAAGAAGCTGAAAAAATGCTGCCCGAGTTAACCGAAGGCGAAAAAATTGACCTGCTGGAGATTCGCAACGACCAGCACTTCACACAGCCACCGCCACGGTTCACTGAAGCCAGTTTGATCAAAACACTGGAAGAATATGATATCGGCCGCCCATCTACCTACGCCAACATCATTTCGACCCTGGTTAACCGCAACTATGTAGAGCTCGAAAGTCGCCGTTTTACGCCGACTGATATCGGCCGCATCGTT
>DAOVJH010000012.1 GCA_030673345.1 Pseudomonadota bacterium | reverse complement strand
TTCGAAATGACTGTCATATTTTTTATCTTACATTAAAATAAATTTTTTCAGATATCTCATGCCAGGCAGATACCTGTTTATAAAATTTGTTATATGAGTCATAAATCTTTTGTGCCGCTTTGTTTTTTGCCGCAAGCTCACCAACAACTTCATTAGACAGGCCTTTAAGTTTAACCAGAACATCATCGGGCAGCCGTCTTACATCTACCTTGTGCTTATTCACAAGTGTATCCAGTGCCGTATTGTTCTTCGCGGTAAATTCTAATGACATGTCCTGATTTACGATCTTGCAAGCGTTCTCCACGATCACTTTCAGGTCTTTTGGCAATGCTTCAAATGCTTTTTTATTGATGATCGCTTCCAGTGTCGTACCTGGCTCATGCCAACCGGGATAGTAATAATATTTAGCCGCTTTATGCAATCCAAATGCCAGGTCATTATAAGGACCCACCCACTCGGTCGCATCGATTGCGCCAGTCTTTAGTGATGTAAATAGTTCACCGCCAGGCAGGTTGACTGGTGTGCCGCCGGCACGTTTTAAAACCTCACCGCCGAGGCCGGGGATACGCATCTTCAGCCCTTTGAGGTCATCGGTGCTATTTATCTCTTTATTGAACCAGCCTGCCATCTGTACCGTCGTATTACCGGCCGCAGCAGGGATTATACCGAACGGCTCATAAGTCTCTCTCCATAACTCCATGCCACCGCCATAATATAACCACGAGGTCATCTCCTGCGCATTCATACCGAAAGGCACCGTCGAAAAAAACTGCGCCTCTTCGATCTTTCCTTTCCAATAGTAAGCAGAACCATGGCCCAATTGAGCCGTACCGCGTGAGACTGCGTCAAACACTTCGAATGCTGGCACAAGCTCACCGGCACCAAACACTTTTACCTTGATACGGCCATCGCTCATCTCGGTGATAAGTTTTGCCAACTGGTTTGCGCCGGTACCCAGGACAGGAAAATTTTTTGGCCAGGTAGTAACCATCTTCCATTTAATCTTTGTATCTGCACTGACGATAGCCGGCGCGGCAATAGCCGATGTTGCAACGGCACCAACACTTGCCTGTTTAATAAAGTCACGACGTTTCATACTGTTACCTTAATTTTATTTAGCGTTTAAAAACAAAAAACTTTTTACCGCAGAGACGCAGAGTACGCAGAGGTTTATCTTTGGTTGTGCCTACGGCACAATTACTATTTATAATATTTTCTCTGTGCTCTCTGTGTCTCTGTGGTGAATATTTTTTTAAGCTGGCGACAAATTGGCATATGCCATCACCAGCCATTTACTGCCTTCGTACTCAAAATTGACCTGCACGCGCGCATGACTTCCGCTGCCTTCCAGGTTTGTTACCATGCCTTCACCAAATTTCTTATGCGTGACACGCTGACCAACATAGACTCCGTTAACGGTCTCTGTCGTTTTATAGCTTGATGCTTTGTACTGTGAGGAAGATACAGCATGACTTGTATTATGCCTGCCCCTGACTTCGTTCACCAGATGCTCCGGTATCTCACTGACGAACCGTGAAGGCGAGGGGTACAGGTCCTGGCCATATAGACGCCGATGTTCTGCGCAACTTAATACCAGCTGTTCCCGTGCACGGGTTATGCCGACATAACACAGACGGCGCTCTTCTTCGAGCTTGCCCTCTTCGTCCAGTGAGCGCTGGCTCGGAAAAAGCCCCTCTTCCATGCCGACGATAAACACCAGGGGGAATTCGAGGCCCTTGGCACTGTGCATGGTCATCAGCTGCACACAATCATCCCACTCTGCGGCCTGTCCTTCTCCCGCCTCTAAAGCGGCATGCGTTAAAAATGCGGTGAGCTCATCCATCGGCACTTCGAGTTCTGACTGATCGTAATCAAAACCACGTGCAGCGGTAATAAGTTCTTCGATGTTTTCGACGCGCGCCTGGGCTTTTTCTGTTTTTTCTTTTTCGTAGTATTCGATCAGGCCGACATTGTGCACCACGTGGTCAACCTGCTGATGCAACGACATGTCACTGGTATCGGCACGCAGGCCTTCGACCAGGTCGGTAAAACCCTGCAGCGCGTTGGCCGCTCTCGTCGGCAGCTTTTTATCTTCGAGGATCTGCCTGGCCGCAGACCACAGCGTACTATTATTCTGCCGGGCGACTTCCCGTACTTTTTCGACACTGCGTTCACCGATGCCCCTGGTCGGTGTATTGACTACCCGCTCAAAAGAAGCGTCGTCATTTTGATTATCCATCAACCGCAGATACGCTAACGCATTTCTAATCTCTGCACGTTCAAAGAAACGCATACCGCCATAGACTCGGTAAGGTATAGCCTCACTGACGAAGCGTTCCTCGAAAATACGTGACTGCGCATTCGAGCGATACAATATGGCGGCATCTTCTCGTGCATTACCGGCATCGACAAACTGTTTTATCTTATCGATGACAAACTTCGCTTCATCACGCTCGTCATACGCGTTATAAAAGATGATCAGCTCACCGTCTTCACCACTACTCCACAGTTTCTTACCCATGCGATCAGCATTATTATCAATGAGCGCATTGGCGGCCGAGAGGATGGTTGTAGTCGAACGATAATTCTGTTCCAGGCGGATGACTTCGGTGCTGGGGAAATGTTTTTGAAAACGCTGGATATTTTCTACCCGCGCACCACGCCAACCATAGATAGCCTGATCATCATCACCGACGATGAACACTTTGTTCGACTGGCCGGCCAGTAACTGGATCAAGGCGTACTGGATGGTATTGGTGTCCTGGAATTCATCGACTAGGATATGCTGAAACCTTTTCTGGTAATGCGCCTGCAATGAATCATTGTCCCGGACCAGCTCCAGGGTACGCAATAACAGCTCAGCAAAATCGATAACCCCGGCACGTTCACAGGCGACTTCATAAGCCGTGTAGATCCTGACCATCTGCTCATAGATGGGGTTACGAGAAGTGTCGATATGCGACGGCCGCTTGCCTTCATCTTTACGCGCATTGATAAATGCCTGCGCCTGTTTTGGCGGCCAGCGGGCCTCATCCAGCTCCAGTGCTTTTAGGATGCGGCGCACCATACGGTACTGGTCATCAGAATCCAGGATCTGAAAACTCTGCGGCAGTTTTGCTTCTTTCCAGTGATTGCGCAGCATGCGGTGTGCCAGCCCGTGAAAGGTGCCGACCCACATGCCAGAGACGGGCATGTCCTGAAGTTTTTCGACACGCTGGCGCATCTCTGCTGCCGCTTTATTGGTGAAGGTTACGGCAAAGATATTATATGGCGATACACCCTCTACCCGGTTCAGCCATGCGATGCGGTGCACCAGAACTCGCGTCTTGCCGCTGCCGGCACCCGCGAGCACCAGCATATGCTCAGGTGCTGCCGTAACGGCCCGACGCTGAGCATCGTTCAGGTCATTCAGTATATGTGAGACATCGGCCTCTTCAGCCTGCTGTACGATCTGCTGAAAAACACTATCGTCCGCTTCGGATTTTTTCTGGTCTGATCGCTGCTGATCTGATTGTGGCTGGTCTGACATCGGCGGCTTACTGCTTATCTTCTGTTATGGTTAGAATGAATGATAAAACAATCATTGTACTTTAAAAGCTGCTGCCTATCTTCAGATATACTCGGTCATCACCGATAGCACTGTCAAAACCATGCGCGTAACCGAGACGTGTGCGTAAAATCAGATAATAGAAAATATTGATATCCGCCGTCAGCTCGAGACCGGCGCTGTTATAGTACGTGTCCGGTGAATCCTGATATGCGCTGCCGGTTTCTGCAAACACCTTACCGAACCACTGCATGAGACCTACCGGCGGTGCCATGAAACCTTTTTCGATTCGGTCGATGGGGAAGCGCCATTCTGCACTGAGCAGCTGCATGCGCCTGCCACGCAGTTCCGGGCGGCCTTCCTTATAACCGCGCAAAGCATAATCACGCACATCGAAAACTGGCTGGCCGCTATTGCCGAAAACGACATCAACCGCATTCGAGTTCAGGCCTTCACCGCCCAGTTTAAATCGCCTCGGATTGTCCGTACCCCAGCCCTGCACAAAACGAAACGCCAGCACACTCTCTCTGCCAGTTCGGATATATTGCCGCCAGTCCAGGGTGTATACCTGGCCGCTGAAATCAGCATCCAACGCATCACTGTCTTCTGCCACCAGCCGCAGATTCATACCGTCATTGAGACTGATCGACAGCGGATTATAATCAGCAGAATTGTACAGCCCGGCAATACCGAGAAGGTGGTCTTCAAAATCAGCGCGCGGCATAACACCTGCCGCCAACTCACCATCTGCGGTCTTATCAAAAATTGCAGAGAATAATAAATTGTACTGCCGCTGCAGATAATAATTCGGAAAAGCTAAAACCGCACTGGCTAAACTTCGCTTCGAAACGCGGCTTACAACATCATTTATATCCAGCGCTATCTCGTTAAAGCGCCGCGCAGAAAGAAATAATCGATCAGTGTATGCATAAGCGAGCGAACCTGCCGGCACATCCAGTTTTGTATCATAACTGGCGGTGAGCGAATAGCGATGGAAAGAAAGCGCATCAGCGCCACTGGTCGTGAAGCCGTATTCTGAACGCTGCTCGGTAAAGGTCATCGCTGGAAACCACCAACGCGGGTGCATGTTTGATAATGCGGAATAATCTTCCTGCGCATGATCCGTCACATCGTACTCAAGCTTTTTCAGATGGTCCTCTTTAAAAGGCGGCGCACCTGCGAACGCAGAAGCATCTTCCATTTTGTAGATCGCATAACCGTCTGCCGTGTAACCGGCGTAATAGATAGCACCATCCGCTTCGGCCTGGTCTGACTGAAAAGCGCCACCGACCAGGTTAGTCAGCTGCTCTACTTTTGCCGAATCCGAAGAATAGCGGTACAGGTTATAAACCCCGTCTGCTTCCATACTGAATAAGATATCGCCCTGAGCGGTAAACCTTGGGTTCGCCGTGATGCTCACACCCGTCGTTATCTTCTGCCAATGCCTGTCAGCCAGATTAAATATTTCGATGTTCCAGCCATCCTGCTTGCGCCAGACCGATGCGACAAGTTCATTACCCTCTGCCGAGATATCGATCTGACCAATCACCTCGTCATCGGCAGACTGCCATAGAATGTCCTGTAGCTCAGCCTCTGCATTCAGAAGATGCAGAGACAGCTGCCCTGCCTCATGATGTACCGCGACCATCTGTTTACCATCCGGATGCCAGCTGGCAAAGAGGTAACGCCCGCATTCTGTAAGACGCTCTAGTTCTTCACTGCTTTCATCATAGCGGTAGATATCTTTATAGACCGTGTAATTATTGCAGAACTCATTTTGCGTCAGCAGCAATCCTGCCTGCGGATGTATATCAAGGCTTGCGCCGCCATTGAGATCGAGCAGCTCTTCGGCCACACCATTACTATCGATGTGTACCAGACTGGCACGCTTATAACCGCTATTGCGTACATAATAGAGTTCATCGCCTTTTTCTCTGGATATAACACGCAGCGAATCTGTACGATAAGCATCGCTGGAAATCTGCTTGCCCGCCCTGATGCCGCGTGCTTCGATAGCCTCTATCTGCGCCTGAAACCTGTCTTGCAACCATCGTTTATATTCTTGCCATAATGGTGTCAGTTCTTTACCCAGCGTCTGCCTTGCGTTTCTATTGATAAAGAATGGCACCAGGTTATCGCCATATTCTTCTATCCACTCGTGCAGCTCCTCTTCACCATATTTTTCTGCAAGAAAATTCATGAAGTACACGCCATAGAGATAACGGGTGGTGCCTGCGGGCCAGGTGGCTACCGGCAGGTTCACGTGCGAGATCGGCTGTAACCCTCTGGCCACCTCCTCACGCATCATCGAAGCGAACATCGTACTCTGGCCGCGGCCAACACCACGGTCAGGAGAGGTCTCTTTGTACGTTGCCAGACCTTCGGTCACCCATGCCGGCTGAAACACATTAGGAAACAGCAGCAGGAAGCGGCCGAAAATATTTCTTATAAATTCTGGCGCGGCAGAACTCTGGTCGAGGTGGACGATATGGGTATATTCGTGAACGATTAACGTACTGAACCAGTCATCGAAGTCTTCCAGCGTATTGATGCTTGTCGGCGGCGCTAAAAACAATACCGTGTGGTTAAAGAACAACGGGGTGGCATAACCATTTGGCTGGTCAGTTTCATCACTGAGTACGACGTGTGTTTTGTCCCAGGGGTTCCAGTTGAGCTCCCGGGTCAGTCGGCGGTGAGCGGCTTCTGCTATAGCCAGTGCTCGCTCAGCAAATACTTTGTTACCATCAGCATAGTGAACATACAGGTGCTCACTTTCTATGGTCTTCCAGTCCAGTCCGGGGTCGATAGCATAGGCAAACTTATTCAGGAATATGAAACAACATATTATTAGAACAATCCGCTGTTTCATATTTAGAGTCTATGGTTATTTTTTAAGCCCAAACAGTATCAGCAACACACCACCGACACCGCCAGCCCATGCCAATGCCGGTGCGCCCAGCAACAACGGTACTGAGTCGGCAAACGTATAGATAACCGATGCACCGACCAACGCCGCCGAACCGCTGGTGACGTAGGCGCTGCGCTGATGGTTATGATCCAGTTTCTCGCTGATCTTCTCGAGCTGCTTAATCTGATTAAGCTGATGCTCACCGTCGGCATAGACTTTCAGGCTCTTGTAAATCAGGCCCGGCATCTCTGGCAGTTTCTCGATCAGGTAAGGCATGTCTTCTTTGAGGTTGTGCATCAGGGCGCGCGGGCCCACCTGTTCTTCCATCCAGTTTTCTAAAAACGGTTTCGCCGTCTTCCAGAGATCAAGATCCGGATACAGCTGTCGACCCAGGCCTTCGATGTTTAACAGGGTTTTTTGCAGCAGCACGAGCTGCGGCTGAACTTCCATATTAAACCGTCGGGCAGTCTGAAATAATCGCAACAACAGCTGGCCAAAAGAAATTTCTTTCAGCGGCTTTTCAAAGATGGGCTCACAGACGCTACGGATAGCTGATTCGAATTCATCAACACGCGTATGCGAAGGCACCCAGCCAGACTCCACGTGCAGTTTGGCGACCTTGTAATAATCCCGCTGAAAAAACGCCAGGAAATTTTCTGCAAGATAACGTTTGTCCGTCTGGCTCAGGGTGCCGATAATGCCAAAGTCCACAGCGATATATTTCGGGCTTTCAGGATTATCCGTATCGACAAAAATATTGCCCGGGTGCATGTCCGCATGGAAAAAGTTGTGCGTGAATACCTGGGTAAAAAATATCTCAACACCCATTGCCGCCAACCGCTCCATGTTTGTTCCCTGCGCTCGCAACGAATCGGTGTCGCGTATCGGCGTACCGTAGATCCTCTCCATGACGAGAACATTCTTGCGCACATAGTCCCAGTAGATTTCTGGCACGTACAGGTCAGACGAACCTTCAAAGTTTCGCCGTAGCTGACTCGCATTCGCCGCCTCGCGCATCAGGTCCAGCTCGTCCAGTATCGTCTTTTCATATTCTTCGATAACTTCGACGGGACGCAGGCGCCTCAGCTGAGAGGAATACTTCGCCGCCAGCTCGGCAATGATATAGAGCAGCGAGATATCGCGCTTGATAACCGGCAGCACATCGGGACGCAGCACTTTTACGACAACATCTTCGCCGGTTTTTAAGACGGCAGCATGAACCTGTGCTACCGATGCTGAAGCCAACGGCTGCTCATCAAACGACTCAAACAGATCACCAACTTTCTGGCCGAAAGCTTTTTCGACTATTAAGGTGGCTTGCGTGCCGGGGAAGGCCGGCACGTCATCCTGCAGGCGTGTCAGTTCATCAGCGATATCATCAGCCAGCAAATCACGCCGGGTCGACAGCATCTGTCCAAACTTTATGAATATCGGCCCCAGGTCTTCCAGCGCTTCCCGCATGCGAACAGCGCGCGGCTTGCGCTTACGGCGAAACCAGTTCCACGGAAAAATATAGATGATAAATCGGAACGGGCGGAACAGATGCGTGGTAAAAATAATGTCATCAAGGCCGTGTAGCATTAACACCCAGTTAATGCGTAACATCCTGATGAATTGGCCTGGCGTCAGTATTGGCATCGCTTTTTAAACTTGTCCGTTATTAATCGTTAGTTATTGAGTGACGGTTATTTCACTTCTGAATTTATTAAAAGTTCAATCCGCGCCTGCAACCGCTCGACATCTTCACGCAGTCGATCGACTTCTCCATTAAACATATCAAGCTCTGTCTCTGTGACCACATCGCGGCTCTCTTCCTGCAGATACTCGCTGAAACTTGTAGAAACCGATTTAATTGTTTCTTTTCCCCAGCGGCTTAAGGCACTGCCAGACTGATGGAGCTGGTAGGCAAGGCCGTCACCAACCATGCTGGCCAGTGGTTCAGACCAGTCGATATCCATCTGTGAAAAAACATTTTTAAACTGATGGCCCAGCCGGGTATCACCGCTTATCTCGATCTCGCCTTTTAACAGCAGGCTTGCTGCGTTCGACACCAGTCCCATCCTGAACAAAGAGATAGGCGTGCCCTTCAACACAGTGTCGACAACACCCTGGTAATCGGCGAGGACCTGTATCCCGCTATCATTAGGCAACATGTAAAGTACTTTATTGATGCCTGTCAGTTCCAGCTTTATAACCTTGCCATCAAACTGTGCAAGCTTGCCCAGCATCTCTGGATCAAGCGCAAGATAACGGTTGATGACAGCCTCAATAATCAGCATAGGCGATAATTAGCCTCGGTGACGATGAACATGATCTATAGCTTAAAACCTTTGTGCAGCGCCACGATGCCGCCGGTCATATTATGATAAGTACACCGCTCGAACCCGGCTTCGATCATCATCTGCTTTAAGGTTTCCTGGTCCGGGTGCATGCGGATCGATTCGGCAAGGTAACGATAACTCTCTTCATCGTTGGCTATCAGCTTACCCATCTTCGGCAGGATATTAAAAGAATAAAAATCATAAATTTTATCCAGCCCGGGGACCACCGGTTTGGAAAACTCCAGCACCAGCAGTCGTCCGCCCGGTTTTAATACCCGGTACATCGATTGCAGCGCTTTCAGCTGATGCGTTACATTACGCAGGCCAAACGCGATGGTGATACAGTTAAAACTGTTGTCCTCGAATGGCAGATCTTCTGCATTCGCTTCGACGAAATCGATATTGCCGGCATAACCCTTGTCGAGCAGACGCTTTCGCCCTTCTTCGAGCATCGCGGCATTGATATCCGAGATGATTATCTTGCCAGTCGGACCAACCTGATGTGACATCTGCATGGTCAGGTCACCGGTACCGCCAGCAACGTCCAGCGCTGTATCACCCGGCTTCAGCCCGGTGTGCTGCATGGCAATTTTTTTCCAGACGCGATGAATACCAAATGACATGACATCGTTCATGATGTCATATTTACTGGCAACCGAATCGAACACGCCGGCAACCATGCCTTCTTTCGCGTTTTCTTCTACCGTTTTATATCCAAAATGCGTTTCTTTTTTCTTCATGACTCTCAATCTTCGCCAAGCAAAATTTATCAGCAGACGATCTGTTTTTAATCTATTTTTCTACGCTCGTGACCGGCTTCTTTCAGGCGGTTGAGATAATCCTGCCATTTTTCTTCGTAGGTCGAACCCAGTTCATACAGGTATTCCCAGGTATATAACCCGGTATCATGTTGGTCATCGAATATAAATTTCAGCGCATAATTTCCCTGCGGCTCGATCGATTCGATGCTGACCTCTTCTTTATTTAACTGCAGGATTTCCTGACCGGGGCCGTGCCCGGTTACTTCTGCTGATGGTGAATACACACGCAGGTATTCACAGGGCAGCTGATGGACCGAACCATCCTCATATTCGACTTCTAATACGCGGCTTTTCTGGTGTAGATTGATATTAACTGGTTTTGACATAATGTTTCTCTTTAACTGCAGCTCAAAACAAAGCTGCGTCTATAAAATGGTTCTATAAGATGTATCTGCTCAGATCTTCATCTTTAACTAATTCGCTCAGACTATCATTGACGTAATCCGCATCGATGACTATTGATTCACCCGCTTTATCCGGCGCTGAAAATGAAATCTCTTCGAGCAGTCTTTCCATGATGGTGTGCAGACGACGCGCACCGATATTTTCAGCGCTTTCATTGACATCAAAAGCGGATTTAGCGATCTGCTTTACGCCGTCTTCGGTGAACTCGAGCGCCAGGCCTTCGGTATTCATCAATGCTTTGTATTGTACGGTTAAAGCGGCATCCGGCTCGGTCAATATACGTTCAAAATCTTCTGCATTCAATGCAGACAGCTCGACCCGTATCGGTAAACGGCCCTGTAATTCCGGAATAAGATCGCTGGGCCGGGTCAGGTGGAAGGCGCCCGACGCGATGAATAATATATGGTCTGTTTTTACCATGCCGTACTTGGTCGACACCGTACAGCCTTCCACTAAAGGTAACAGGTCTCGCTGCACACCTTCGCGCGACACTTCAGCGCCACCGCCGCCCTCTGCGCGTTTTGCCACTTTATCGATCTCATCGATAAAAACGATGCCATTTTGCTCGGCATTTTCGACCGCACGGGTCTTTATCTCATCTTCTTTGAGCAGTTTACCGGCCTCTTCATCGAGGATTATTTTTCGTGCTTTTTCGATACGCAGTTTGCTGGATTTTTTCTTGTCGCTGCCCATGTTCTGGAACATACCCTGCAGCTGCGATGTCATCTCTTCCATGCCCGGCGGCGCCATGATTTCTACACCGACAGGTGAAGCAGAGACTTCCATCTCTATTTCTTTATCATCCAGCTCGCCATTGCGTAATTTCTCTCTGAATTTCTGCCGGGTGCCCGTATCACGGTCTTCCTCAGGCTCACCAAACTCATTTCTCGCTGGCGGCAATAAAGCATCTAAAATGCGCTCTTCTGCTGCCTGCTCCGCCAGATGTCGCACTTTTTCCATTTCCTGTTCACGTGTCGTTTTTACCGACATATCGACAAGATCACGAATTATAGAATCAACTTCGCGGCCAACATAACCAACTTCGGTGAATTTAGTCGCCTCAACCTTTACGAAAGGCGCATTTGCCAGGTGCGCTAATCTACGTGCAATCTCGGTTTTACCGACACCAGTCGGGCCGATCATCAGAATGTTCTTCGGCGTGATTTCTTCTCGCAACTCTTCGTGTATCTGCATCCGGCGCCAGCGATTACGCAATGCAATCGCCACTGCACGCTTCGCGTCATCCTGGCCAACGATGTGTTTATCTAGTTCCTGAACAATCTCACGGGGTGTCATTTCAGACATATAACTCTAACCTTCTATAAAATTCTATATTTTGTTACTAAATGCTGCTAAAAGCGTCTAAGGTGCGCCTTTAAGCAAAAATCGGTGTTAAATTTCTTCGATCGTGCGCGTCTGATTAGTGTAAATGCAGATATCGCCGGCGATCCCCAGACTTCTCTCCACGATATCGCGGGCGGGCAGCTCCGTATTGTCAAATAATGCCCTGGCAGCTGACTGCGCATAAGGTCCACCCGAACCGATAGCAATCAAATCATCATACGCTTCGATTACATCACCCGTGCCGGAAACCAGCAACGAGGCTTCAGCATCAGCCACGATCAGCATCGCTTCAAGCTTGCGCAGCACTCTGTCGGTACGCCATTCTTTGGCCAGCTCTACAGCGGCTCGCTTCAATTGACCGCTGTGGCGCTCTAACATTGCTTCAAAACGCTCCAACAGGGTAAATGCATCGGCGGTAGCACCGGCAAATCCAACGATAACTTTGTCGCCATAGATTTTTCTTACCTTGGTAGCATTACCTTTCATCACGGTATTGCCTAATGTCACCTGGCCATCACCACCGACGACGACTTTTCCGCCGCGGCGCACCGTAAGGATAGTTGTACCGTGAAATGTTTCCACTTTTAGCTCCGGATATCTGGTATTTGCTACAGGGGTTTTCTGACCTGTATTAGGAAATGGTGAATTTTACACTATGATGACGATTGCTCATACCTTGTGTTGGTTGGGGTTTTGTTTGGTCTGGATGTATAGCATTTACAGTTTACTTTTATCCAGGCCTTGCAGTTCTCACCCCGTGGGCATTGCCCTCACCTGTAGGAGCGGAACTTTATTCCGCGATCTTTTTGCAGGTTTAGCTAGTGCTGTTTGAGTTAGGGATAGGTTGAGCAATATTTACATTTGGTTTTTAGTTAGGCTTTGTGGGTCTCGCCCCACTGGCGAGGCACTCTTTTGCTACAGCCCAAAAGAGTACCCAGAAAAGGCCGCCACAACAGCTACGCCCCTGA
>DAOVJH010000349.1 GCA_030673345.1 Pseudomonadota bacterium | reverse complement strand
TAGTTTCTTCTTTCCTTAATATTTACAGTGTGCTTTTAGTTAGGCCTTATTGTTCTCATGCCGTTGGCAATGCACTCTACCAATGGCGGATGACTCATAAACAACTTCTTAAACCCATCACCCAGACCGCCATTAATACCAAAAGCCGCCATCTGCTCGGGTAATAATGAACTCGTCATACCGATAACGACAGAAAAGATCAGCAGGGTCTGCAGATCAAGATCGACACCATTCTCAGCCAGTAGTGAATCAACACCTAACAGGCTAAGTACGATACTTAAAACAACAAGGATTGCCAGGCTGGTTAATAAAAATAATGCGATGCGTTTCATATAGCCCTCAAATCAAAAACATTTCACCCAGAGATGTAACGATGGTGATGATGTTTTATTTTTCAATGACTAAAGTTACTCAATGACCAGCCGATCAACCACCCGGTAACCCTGTGACAGCTTCAATCCGCGCCGTCCTCGTTCACCCGAGTAGCCATCCAGCTCCGATGTTTTCATGGTTTTATATTTTTTACCTGAATGCACCACCAGTTTGCCTTTCTCCGGCACCACGGTGATCGCAGCAATTATTTCATCACCGGTCTTTAAAAGTTTTGAAGGCACGTTGATTATTTTATTGCCTTTACCTTTTGCCATCTGTGGTAGCTGCTCAACAGGCGTCACCAGCATATGACCGGCGGAGCTCACTGCGGCTATCTGGTCGGTTGCCACATCACCAACTTTTACCGGTGATAAAGCCAGCGCCTGCTTGCCAACGTTCAGTACCGCTTTGCCTTTTTTAGCATTTGCCTGCATATCACCGAGTCGCACGATAAATCCGTAACCAAAATTGCTGGCCAATAAATAAAGGTCATCCGGATTGCCGATCACCACGCCAACAAAATGTGAACCCGGGGTCGGCGTAAAATAACTGCTTAATGGATCACCCTGCCCTCTGGCCGAGGGCAGTTTATGGGCTGGAAAAGTATATGCCCGACCGCTGGAATCCAGAAATACCGCCAGCTGATTGCTTTTACCGGCCGCTGATGACAGAAACTCATCACCGGCTTTATAGTTTAATTTTTCAGCGGCAACCTCATGGCCTTTTGCTGAGCGCACATAACCTTTAGCAGATAACACCACGGTGATGGCTTCACTGGAAATCAATGCTGTTTCACTGATCGCCTGCGCAGCACTTCGCTCGATGATAGGTGACCGTCTGTCATCACCGTATTTTTCCGCATCAGCAATAATCTCTTTTCGGATCAGTGTTTTTAGGCGTTTTGCAGAACCCAGAATTTTTTCCAGATAATCACGTTCTTCAGCAAGTTCTTCTTGCTCACCGCGAATCTTCATTTCTTCGAGTTTTGCCAGGTGACGCAATTTCAGATCAAGGATGGCTTCGGCCTGAACATCCGTGATCTTGAATCGAGTCATCAGCACCGGTTTTGGCTTATCGTTTTCACGGATGATAGCGATCACTTCGTCGATATTTAAAAACGCAATGAGTAACGCGTCTAAAATATGCAGGCGCTTGTTGACCTTATCCAGACGCCACTGCAAACGGCGACGCACCGTTACCGTTCTGAACTTCAGCCATTCTTCTAACAGCGAACGCAGATCTTTAACCTGTGGCCGGCCATCGATGCCGATCATATTCATGTTGACCCGGTAACTGCGTTCCAGATCAGTGGTGGCAAATAGATGCGCCATCAGCTCTTCGGTGTTTACGCGATTGGAACGTGGCATGATGACCAGGCGTGTTGGATTCTCATGATCAGATTCATCACGTAAATCTTCGACCATGGGTAATTTCTTGGCGTTCATCTGCGCCGCTATCTGTTCTAATATCTTGTTACCAGAAACCTGATAGGGCAATGACGTAATAATTATTGCGCCGTCTTCCTTCTCATATACGGCACGCTGCCGGATACCACCCCGACCCGTCTGGTAGATTTCCAGGATATCTTTTTTCGGCGTAATAATTTCGGCTTCAGTGGGAAAATCCGGCCCCTTGATATGCTCACAAAGATCCTCAAGCGTCGATTTCGGGCTTTCTAGTAAACGTACGCAGGCACTAGCGACTTCTTTTAGATTATGCGGTGGGATATCCGTTGCCATACCCACTGCGATACCGGTGCCACCATTTAATAAAACATTCGGCAGTCTTGCCGGTAAAGATTCAGGCTCTTCCATGGTGCCGTCAAAATTAGGCTTCCAGTCAACCGTGCCCTGTCCTAACTCAGTCAGCAATACTTCTGAATAGGCTGTCAGCCGTGATTCTGTGTAACGCATCGCAGCGAAGGACTTAGGATCATCCGGCGCACCCCAGTTGCCTTGTCCATCGACCAGCGGGTAGCGATAAGAAAATGGCTGCGCCATCAAAACCATGGCCTCATAACAGGCGCTGTCACCGTGTGGATGGTATTTACCCAATACATCACCGACCGTGCGTGCCGATTTTTTATGTTTCGATGAAGCGCTCAAACCTAATTCAGACATGGCATAGACGATACGCCTTTGTACCGGTTTCAGGCCATCACCGATGTAAGGCAAAGCGCGATCCATGATGACGTACATGGAATAATCGAGGTACGCTCTTTCTGTGAATTCTGAGAGAGGGAGTTTTTCTATGCCTTCGAATTCTAGCTCGGATTGTGAACTCATAAT
>DAOVJH010000098.1 GCA_030673345.1 Pseudomonadota bacterium | reverse complement strand
TGAACGTGACTCAGAGGCTAAAAGAGGATTTGGCGTCATGGATAACAGGGTATCAGTTTATTGGTGTGATGACACAGGTAGATAAAATATTCCTTTTTTTAATATTTTATCTGGACTCAATCTACGCGAAGGTGTCAGCTGTTTGTTTTTGAGAAGGTGATTCTGACTACAAAAAATATTCATAATACGAAATATCAAATTAAATCATACAAATATGTCTATACTAAACAGAGCGGGTGCATTTACACCGGCTCTTCATTTGATACCAAAATAATTTAATTATTAAACGTTTTTTCTCTCAGGAATTTAACGGAGTATGCGTATCGTATCCAAAATATTTCAACCGGTTTTTTCTTTGTCAGTCGTGTGTGCCAGCAGTTTATTTTCAGCTGATGTTGTTTCATCTGAGCTGGTTTCAAATGCTTTTGGTAATACTGATGATATCGTGCAGATGGATGACAGCTGGAAAATTAAATCGATCAGCTATGAAAAGAAATTTGTCGACGCTGATCTGGTGGTTTCATTAGGTCAGCATACATACCCGGCATTGCGAGAGTTTGTCGAAACTTTCGCTGAGCGTAAAGGTATAAAGATAAGTGTTCAGCAGGGAACATGTGGCGTGTCTGCGAAGAGATTGTCACAGAAGAAGATCGATGTTGGCGCTTTCTGTTGTCCGCCAGGAAAAACGGATCGTCTGCCTGGGCTGAAATTTCACACCATCGGTATTGCACCGATCGTTATGATCACAAATGTATCGAACGAGATAACAGATATATCGTCCTCAGATGCAAGAGATGCTTTTAGTGGGAAAAAACTAAGCTGGTCAGACATGCCTGTGGAAAATGAGATACAGCTTCCAGACAAAGATATTGAGCCGGTCGTTCGTCTGCACTGTAAAAAACGTCCTGGCCACTGGCGCCATTTAATCGATAACGAGAATGAGTTTAGTCCAGGCATACGTGAAGTCGGTGTGATACCGGATATGATCAAGGAGGTTTCTAATGCGGAAGGCGCTATCGGTTATGAAACACAATTCATGATAGAGGTGCACAAAAAAAATGGCAGGGTAAAGGTGTTGTCGGTCGATGGCAACCATCCTTCAGATCTGCAGTATCTACTGTCCGCAGAATACCCGTTTTACCGTAGTTTTAGTTTGACTACATGGTCTGGAAAACATATGGAGAATCAATTGGCGCATGAATTGATAGACAGTATCAATGCGCACATCGAAGAGCAGGGAGAACGATATGGCATGTTATCAAGTGTAGAACTAAGGGAAGCCGGGTGGAAGTTTGATGGAAATGAACTGACAGGCGAACCTGATGGAAAAAAAGTTTTTACCGAGCGTGAGTAACTTGAGTCCGCGGATAACAGATGATACTGAATAGATATTCTTTAACGACCTCAATGCTGGTGCTGACCGTTGTGGTCGGGATTGTCATATGGACAGGCTATGATGTCTATCAGTACAGAGCGCTCAACTCGATTCTTAAAGAAAATCTAACGCAGCGATTTGATTACCAGGCAAGGGCGCACCGTCTTAGATTTGACAACTATATTAAGTCGTTCTATCCCAGCGTTAAACTGTATGCGAAAAATACGAACATCCATAAGTATCTTAAAGGTGTCGAATGGTCGCAGCCAGCAGCAGAAATAATAAAGCATGAGACTATACCGGAATGGCTTCCTGAGCTTTCATCGATGCGCCGTTTTATTCTGCCTAGATACGCGATGCTGATCGATAGTGCCGGGCAGATAAGGGAGACCTACAATTACAGGGGCTCGGTACCATCGGACGAACTGCGTAATATCTCGGCTCTGACGCTTGATATAAGCAAGGGGCAGAGTTATCTGACCATATTGGGTGACAGGCCTTTTCTGATAACGTCTGAAAACATACACCTTGGCGATGATGATAAGAATATTGCCGCGAGTCTGCTCATCGCCTCACCGGTCGATGAAAAGTTTTTGCAGGACTCGCAAGGTGCGGCGCAGTATGAAGGCGTGATCGCGTTGTTAAAAGAAGGTGAGGAGCGGGTACTGGTCAGTAATAATGAAGACCTTGTGTCTTCGGGTACGCTGTTAAGTGAATTAAAGAAGTCATACCTCTTTGCCGGTGAAGGATTCTTTGATTCTGGTTCTGCCGACATAATCGTCAGGTTCTATTCGTTGATATCGACACAGGAAGTACAGAAGCAGACAGCGGCAATTCTGAGCAAAGACAGGCAGATACGTGCAGTTACAGCGATATTGTCAGTGCTGGCATTCGTTATGGTGATGTTCTGGATAACGTCGAGGATTCAGAAGTTAAGCGGGAAGGTAGTTGATTTCTCGGAAAAGATGGACATGCCACAGCCGGAGATGCGTCACAGGGATGAGATACTTGAACTCGATAACAGGTTTGAGATGCTGGCTGAAGCCGTGCGGCAGGAGACCCGCTCATTAGAACACCAGACATTACATGACCTGTTAACTGATCTGCCTAACAGACGGTTTTTACAGGAGCGCCTGATAAACGAAGTCTCTGGTTGTAAATCAGAGAGTAGCAGTTTCGTGTTAATGATCTGCGATCTCAATAACTTTAAGGAAGTAAATGATAACCTTGGCCATCATGTAGGTGACGGTGTCCTGCAGCAGGCCAGTGAACGATTCCAGGCAGCATTGCGAGGTGATGACACAGTTGCCAGGCTGGGTGGTGATGAATTCTGTATCCTCTTAAGTAAGACCAGTATCAAGGTCGCAGAGATAATTGCGAGTAAGATAGTCGAAGCATTTGCTGCTCCCTTTGCGATCGATGGAAATATCATTAAAGTTGGTATCAGTATAGGTATTGTTGAATATCCTGAGCATGGCAGTGATGTCGACCAGCTCATGCAGTTTGCAGATGCGGCGATGTATCATGCAAAAAATAACCAGACTGGTTTTTCTATATACAATAGTACGATGAAGAATCGCGAAAAATCTGTACGTTAATGTTTAAAACGCCTGGGACCTGACCAGGGTGTATGAAGTTTCTTAACCTGCGTTAAATAAGATCTTTCAGAGAGATGTCTTTGCTGGCATCGGCGATAGCTTTGTCGATGCTGATCAGTACATCATCAACTTTTTCTACCGTGACCACATCATCCGGTTGCAGATGTGTCGTTTCTTCTGCGCTTCGAACCGCATCCAGGACCATATCGAGTGTTATGTTTTCTAATGACTGGCTGGGTTGCAGGTATTGATTATCTTTTCCAGTGGTCGTCAGCAGTTTATTTGCTGTCAGCGAGGACAAGATTATGGTTAATGCATACTCGGATATGTTTATTTTTTTTGCAAGGGTCTCTATCGTCCATGCGGTTTCATTGTGATGGAAACTGCTCGCGACGAGTTGCATGATAGTCAATGCCAGTTTCTCTCTCAGGCGGCAGCTCAAGCGAATAACCTGCGACTGGTTGCTGATGCGGTCAGGGTGCTGATGGTAGTAAGAGATGGATGCGCCGGTTAAGACTATCAGCCAGTTTATGTACATCCATATCATGAATATAATCAGGATGGCAAAACCCGAATAGATAGCAGTGTAATTTGTCGAGTCGACGATAAATGCTGCAAATACAGAGCCGCTTATTTTCCATAACACGGTTGCGGCGATGGCGCCAAAAATTGCTGAGTCAATCCTGACCTTGGTGTTTGGTATCAATATGTAGATGAATGTGAATGAGATTATGGTAAGGATGAATGGCAGCACCTCACCACTAAATAATATGATCGCGCCAAAAGGTTCGATCGATGAGATCTTGTTAACGACGGCTGACGAATAAAATGATGCTTTGATGCCTGCGGCAGTAAATAGTAGCAACGGCGCTAGCAGGATAACACTAAGGTAGTTGCTGAAGCGCTGGACTATGCCGCGTGTTACGTTTATTCGCCAGGTATGATTAAAAGCACTTTCTATTTTTTTGACCAGTGACAGCACAGTGAAGATCAGTACCAGTAGGCCGATGGAGCCTAATACACCTACTTCTATATTGTCGACAAAAGAGATGATCTGCTGGCCGATCTGTATTCCTTTTTCGCCGAGAGGTTCGAGCAGGTCGATCAGCATTGGCTCTAACTGGTTGTGTGCGCCAAAACCTTTTAATACAGAGAAACTGACTGCGAGTAGCGGTACCAGGGATAGCAGGGTCGTATAAACCAGTCCCATGGCACGAAGCGAAGGCAGTCCGCTTTTCAGGTCATGTATGGCGCCGTAAAATATTCTCAATGCACGTATGGATAATGCCTGAAGTCTATTTAACTGCTTCAGGTCTGTGTCCCATAATATCTGGTCGATTAATTCTTGTAGTTGTTTGAACATTTTTTTATATGGCTATTTGCTTATCGGGCGCTGTTGTAGGCGCCATCCCTGATAGTCTTTACTGGTCTTGTAACCTTTCTGGTTGACGTAATCCAGTACGCCCCATAATCGGTAGAAGTGTGTGACAGAGTCGACACGTATTATCTCATTACCTTTGCTGTCAAAAAAGACGATACTTGGCGAGTAGAAAATATTGAGCGATCTCGCCCAGTCTTTTGCTGTCATCTTCTTACCCTGAGGCGTCGTAACCGGTGTATCGGCCCACATGTTTAGTTGTACGACGTTCATCTTTGCGATCTCTTCAAGACTCAGTTCCTGTGACAGTGGTTTGCTGTGCAGCACGTCGCAGGCGTGGCAGTTGCCCTGTTCAAAAAAGACAGCAGTTGGTTTGTCGTTTTCGGCCAACGATTTCAGGTCATAGGGCTGTCCTACAAAAAACTCACGTTCTGTTAACCCGCCTAACAGGAAAAATTCGCCGGTTTCGGCGCGTGCAAAATATTCTGAAAAAGTTTCTTCCTTGTAGAATTCTTCTGCGACGAACTGCAGGGCAGCCCGAAACTTATAGGGCGGATAAAAACCGCGCAGGCGAAATACCGGTGTGCCGTCGGCATCATAAAAAATCAGTGAAGGTGTAAAGTTAGTCTTGTAATGGATAGAGAGCTCACGTTCAGTATATTTCTTGCCATCTGTATCGATGATGTCATCGATCCCCCAGATATCAAAAGCGATAAGGTCGTAGTGTTTTCTCAGGTAATTCTGTATATCGGTATCTGCCATGCTCGTTTTGAAGAACTGTTCACAGTATGCGCAGCGCTTTTGTCCGAAGTAGGTGATGATACCTTTTTTACCCTTGCTCTTTGCTTCCTCGAGATCGTCACCCAGGTCGCCGAGGGAAAATTTGAACCAGTCGGGGTAGACGAGTTCTTCGTCCAGCTGAGAATCGTCGAACAGGATATCAGAGTCTTTAGAACCGGGATCTGAAGTAGCGTAAACTGTCGTGAAAAACACGAATAACAGTATGGCGAGTGCGTAGGGCATTTTGTATATTATCATGCTGTTATTCTATATATGTTACCTAGTTAGATTATATGACAAAAGAGCAGAAAAACCTTACCTCTCCGGCCGTTTTAATGCTGATGGGTACGCGGTGTACCTATTGCGGGCCCATGATGCAGGTGCTGATTGAATTGATGAAGTCAGGGCAGCTGGCAGCGCTGCGTATCGTCAATATAGAGAAAGAGCCAGAGCTGGCGGCGGAGCTGGGTGTGAGGAGTGTACCCTGGTTACAGATTGGCCCCTTTGAGCTGTCAGGGTCACGCTCAAAACAGGAGATTCAGTTGTGGCTGGAGCGTGCTTCCAGTTCTGATGGCATGAGTGATTACCTGGAAGAGGTGCTGACCGAGGGTAATATCGCTTATGCTAACAAGCTGATCCAGCGTTACCCGCCTGCGCTGGAAAACGTGATCGACCTGATGGCAGACGTCGATGCCAAAATCAACGTGCGCCTGGGTGTGGGCGTGATAATCGAAGAGATGGCGGAGTCGAAAGCGTTTCGTTCAGTAGTGCCTCGTCTTATCGAATACCTGTCCGCTGAAGATGCGCGTATACGGGGTGATGCCTGTCATTATCTCTCTCTGACCCGAGATGGTTCTCATATCGCTGCCATCGAAAAACTGTTATCAGATGACAGCGAAGAGGTTAGAGATATAGCGCAAGACAGCCTGGATGAGCTGCG
>DAOVJH010000249.1 GCA_030673345.1 Pseudomonadota bacterium | reverse complement strand
GACAGATCAAATTTTTCAAAATAGCGCGCGCAGTAACGAATATCCATATCAGGATCAACCGGCAATAACGGTTTCGCCATGATCTCGTAAACATTAACCCGATCCGGTGATCGATCTTTCGCCAGCACTTCCCTGGCGATATCAGAGATCAATACCATGCCGTACTCGTCATCATCATGTCGCTTATCAACGATTAGCGATTTTGTTTCAACGTGTTTCATGGTACGCAACGCTTCCATTACCGTCACACGTCCGTCGATTATGTCGAACTGCTGTTTCATTACTTCACGTACACGAATAATTTTTCTTTCTGTACTCATCATAACTCTGCCTCCACTACATCTACTAATTGTTCTATCTGATGTGCCACACCGACTGCGTCTTCAACGTCTATCTGAATCGCGATACCTGTACCCGGTCGTTCTTCAAATTCACCCACCTCGGCAATTTTTTCGATGATATGCCGACTCAGATGTTCTTCTACTAAAAACAGGACAACATCACGCTGTGTCTCTAGCGACAGACCAAAAAATGTTTTCTTCTGCGACAAACCTTCACCGCGTGCATGATTAATAACCGTAGCCCCTGTTGCACCGGCATCTCTTGCCGCAGTCATCACAGCAGCTGTTTTTGAATCTTCGACAAAAGTAATGATCAATTTAAAGTGCATAATATGATCTCCTGAATTTTTATTGACTGTCTATTCATAAGTGTTAATCCTGCTTGTTTGGCCTAAAGCATAACCGGGCCATTGTTTCACTTTTCAGGCTTTTCACCTGCTTTCTTTAAATAATATTCTTCTTTTAACTCTTTCTTTAAAGCGCGTGCATCTTTAAATTCTGATAATTGCGCGTAAGCCATAACAGATATGATCGGACACAGACTGGCAAAAGCAATCAGCCCAAAACCATCCATTAACGGGCTTCTTCCTGGCACCGTTTCCGCCAGCCCCAGACCTAATGCTGCTACTAACGGCACAGTAACAGTTGACGTTGTGACACCACCGGAATCATAGGCCAGCGGTACAATTAATTTCGGCGAAAAAAATGTCTGTATTACCACGATGACATAGCCCACTATAATAAAATAATGCATTGGTATACCCGTTACTATTCGGTAAGAACCTAGAGCCAGGCCAAAGGCAACACCGATTGCCACCGCTATACGCAAACCCCAGACTCCGATAGCGCCGGCTGAGACCTCATTCGCTTTCATCGCCACTGCGATCAATGCCGGTTCTGCAATCGTGGTGCCGGCACCAATGGCAAAAGCAAATATATAAACCCAGTAATAATCCTGCCAATGCAGTTCACCAGTAGTTATACGAACAGCTTGTAAAAATTCTGGATTAGTCAATTGTTCTGCCATGCTACGACCAATCGGAAACAATGCCTGCTCCAGTCCCAGCAGAAAAAAAGTAATGCCGATCAAGACATACAACATTCCGATTAAAACTTTTTTCAGGTTCTTTACTCGTTTTCTGATCACCAGAAACTGAAAACCAAATATAATAATGGCTATCGGTAAGATATCAAAAAAAGTCGCGAATAATAATGCGCCTAATTCCTCTAGAAATTGCATCAGAAAACCATCCCGTAACCAAGTACGAAAACAATAGGAAACAGTGATGCAAAAGCAATGAGTCCAAATCCATCCAGCATAGGATTACGCCCACTGATCGATGAAGCCAGTCCGATACCCAACGCTGTGACCAGTGGTACGGTTATCGTCGAGGTGGTCACACCCCCTGAATCATAAGCGATACCGATAATTTCATCCGGTGCAAAGCCGGTCATCACGATCACCAGCACGTAACCGATCATGATGATGTATTGAATTGACCAGTTTAATAAAATCCGTAACACGCCCAGCGCGATGGCAAAACCGACCGACAGGGCAACCGTGATACGCAAGCCTTTTGCATAACTGCCCATCGCCTCCACACTACTTTCGATCAATCCACCTTCTGCCACCACTCTCGACGCTTCGGCTGCCACAGCGATCAAGGCCGGTTCTGCGATGGTGGTACCGAAACCTAATGCGAAAGCGAATGTTAATAACCAGAACGCGCTGCCTTTACTGGCAAACGCATGCGCCATGGATTCGCCGATCGGGAACAGCCCCTGCTCCAGACCAAAGATAAAAAATGTCAGGCCAAGCACAACGAACAACAGGCCGACAAATGTCTGCACCAGATGTTCTGGTGTTTGTTGTAAAACGATTATCTGAAAAAAAGCGATGACAAGAACGATAGGCAATAAGTCACGCATACTGCCTAACAGGGCACTAACAAAAAGATGGATCGAATGTTTCAAACTAAATTATTTCCGAATCAGTCCAGTTTAAAAAAATCACGGCTGTTTTTATACGCGGCAGCTGTTAATTTCGCGTCATCTATTTCCAAATGTTTTGCCACTGCTCTCGCGATATGAGGAAGGTAACAAGGTTCGTTACGATTTTTTTCTACAGGTTTTTCCTGTAAGTCTCGTGGTAATAAATAAGGCGCATCAGTCTCAAACATTATTCTATCCAGTGGAATATATTTAACTGCCTGCTGCAACGATACCCCTCGGCGTTCATCGCATATCCAGCCTGTTACGCCAATATACATATCTAACATGACAAAGTCATTAACTTCTTCCATGCTGCCAGTAAAACAGTGCGCGACCAGGTCGCCAAGGTCACTGCGACAACTTTTTATGATCGCAATAAAATCCTCATGCGCATCTCTCTGATGCAAAAAAACCGGCTTCTGAAGATCAATCGCAATCTCAAGCTGCGCCTCAAATGCTCGTATCTGCTCCTGCCGTGTAGAAAAATTTCTATTGAAGTCCAGACCACACTCACCAACCGCAACCGCATTTTTATGCGTTAACATATCACGCAATTCACTATCCAGATCATTCGAGTAATCACTGGCATGATGCGGGTGTAATCCAACCGTGGCATAACAGACTGATTCATATTGTTCGGACAAGTGTATTGCCTGCTCGCTGTGCAGGCTGTTAGTCCCCGTTACGACCAACCGCTCTACACCAGCTATCTGTGCACGTTCGATAACCTGCGGTATATCTTTTTTAAACGAACTACCGGTTAAATTAACGCCGATATCAATATATTTACTCATTTCAGTTATCATATCAGTTCTTTATCCACAAAATAGGACATAAGACAATTTCCAGGCTCATCACTATCGCCGTCATCTGTTTTTCGAAATCGCGCTTACAGAAAGCTAAAGCGTTTTGTGAAACAAATAAGTTACCGTTGCTCAAAAAGAAAAACGATCAATATGATTTACAACTCATCATTCATGACGATCTGATCGAACTCTATGATAAGCAGTTAAACACCACCATCTCCATCGATTTTCTTTCGGGCGCACTTGCGCACCGTCATCAATTTGGCGGCGGCCGCGGTCAGGCCATCGCCAAAGCGGTCGGTTTGAAATCAGGTAACACGCCCAGCATTCTGGATACCACTGCAGGGTTGGCTGGTGATGCCTTCGTACTTGCCACACTAGGCTGCCCTGTCACCATGATCGAACGTTCAGCTGTACTATTTATGTTAATTGAAGATGCATTAGAGCGCGCATCGTTAAACG
>DAOVJH010000269.1 GCA_030673345.1 Pseudomonadota bacterium | reverse complement strand
ACCCTAACTCAATCAGCACTGGCTAAACCTGCAACAAGATCGCGGAACAAGATTATTCAGCATATCCTTATGCTTCACCCCTAAAGGGGCTTACGTGAAAAATTGTTCCATACAATTTTTTCCGCTCCTACAGGTGAAGTCATCGCCCACGATGGTAATAACCGTGAAACCTAATACATATTCCACAATGCCAGGCCACTAACCACAACCAGCATCCCACCAATAACCCGCTTAAACAAAACATCATTCCGCAAGATGACATCATGCGTCTTCAGCCCAATAAAATGTCCAATTGCTGCAACCGGCAACAATGCCATAGAAGTAAGAACATTCAGATCAACGCCCAAAACGGCAAAGGTCGTCAATTTTATAGTGACCAGAATAAACCAGAGCACAAAAAGCGTATTACGAAGCTGCGATTTGATGACGTTGCGCACGTACACCGCCACCATTAATGGCGCCCCTGTTAAAGACGTACCCGCAACATAACCGCCAAAGATCAATAAGATCTTGTCGATCCAGACATTCTCACTATGAAAACTTTTATCGAATAACCACATCACCGCATACATCAGTGTGATGCTGTAGATAAAGGTAACGATCCATAGATTTGGCAGATTCAATAGTCCGAACACACCGATAAGAGCAGGCGGGATAATGTAGAGCAGGGATGTTTTTAGATAATCCCAGTTAACATGATCTAAACGGGTACGTAGAGTCAGTGTTGAAAAAAATAATAGATGCAGACCGATGAGCGGCAACCAGTAAACCGGCTGATCATAGATTAATAACATGAAGGGCAGGCCTAACGCTGCACCACCGAAACCCAGTCCACTGCGTACAAATCCAGCCCACATGAACAAAACACCGGTTAATATAATATCTAGTGTGGAAAAATCAGGGAACATAGGACAATGTTTTTTGTAGGTGCAGATTCATTCGCACATCGCGGCTTAATTTGAAATGTTGCTGTTCGAACAAATTCACATCTGCAATAGCGCAACCTGAAAATATCTATTGATTATTAAAATGTTCTTTTGTCAGTTTAAAAACAACAGGGCTCAGTAATATCAAGGCAATAAGATTAGGAATGGCCATCAGTGCATTCAATGTATCCGCAACTAACCACATGAAGTTCAGGTTTGCCGTTGCACCGACAGGTACTGCAATTATCCACAGAAACCTGAATGATGTTATTGCGCTCTCACCAAACAGGTATTCAACACACTTTTCACTATAGAAGCTCCAGCCCAGGATCGTAGTGAAAGCGAATACACTCAGACCTATGGTAACGATGTAGCTGCCGATTCCGGGCAGGGCTAATTCAAAAGCGGCTGATGACAGGCTTGCTCCGTTCTCACCCTGTGTCCAGGCGCCACTGGAGATGATAACCAGACCGGTGATAGAACACACGATGATGGTATCGATGAATGTGCCCAGCATCGCTATATTACCCTGTCGTACCGGGCTATCGGTACTGGCAGCAGCATGCGCTATCGGGGCACTACCCAGGCCTGCCTCATTAGAGAAAATACCGCGTGCTACACCGAAACGGATCGCCGCCCACACGGCAGCGCCAGCGAAGCCGCCTGTTGCCGCAACCGGCGTAAACGCATGTGTAAAGATCAGAGAAAAGGCATGTGGCAGTGCATCATAGTTGATCACTAAAATAATCAGACCGGCTGAGACATAAGCGATCGCCATCATAGGGACTAATTTACCAGCAACATTCGCTATGCGTTTGATACCGCCGAGAAGTACTAATGCTGCTAATACAGCCATAATGATACCGGTGACCAGATGCGGCACAGCAAATGTATCATGTATGACATCAGCGACTGAATTAGCCTGTATGGTATTACCGATGCCAAAACCGGCCAGCGCACCGAACATGGCAAAGCAGGTCCCTAACCAGCCCCAGTGGGGTTTTAAGCCGTTCTTGATATAGAACATCGGTCCGCCGATATGCATGCCTCTGTTATCGACTTCACGGTATTTTACTGCAAGCACCGCCTCTGCATACTTCGTTGCCATGCCGACGAGTGCCGTGCACCACATCCAGAACAGGGCACCAGGGCCGCCGAGGAAGATGGCTGTCGCCACACCAGCGATGTTGCCCGTACCAATCGTTGCAGACAAAGAAGTCATCAGCGCATTAAACGGTGCGATATCACCTTCACCTTCTTTCTGCCTGCTTTGCCAGAGTAGCCGGAAACTGTAACCCAGTTTCTTAACAGGCATGAAAGACAGGCCAACCATCAGATACAGACCCACACCGAGGATGAGCATAAGCATCAGAGGGCCCCATACGATACCGTTCAATGTGGAGATCAGGTCGTTTAGAGTTTGCATAGTTTTTTTATTGTTAAAAAATTATTTTTATCGCAGAATAATAACAGTTTACGAAGAAATTTTTCATTTGTTAGAATCGCATGAAATCAACATTCATTCGACCGGTCAGAAACAGGCCATTACCAAGGAGTAAACTATGCCGATAGAAGTTATATTCGGGTGGGCAGCATCTTTTCTTTGCACTCTAATCCTTATCCCGCAGATAATGAAAGCATTAAAAACGCGGCATACTGATGATGTATCTATGTCCATGCTCGTGCTGTCTGTTGCGGGTAACGGATTCTGGGTCGCTCACGCATCGATCACACAAAACATCCCGTTGATCGTAGGCGCTGGGCTTATCAGTTGCATGAGCATCGCACTGATTATCTTTAAGTATCGATACGATACAAAATAAGCTATTTCGCTGTCAGAATGAATGAGTCTGTTTTATACAGCTTCCGTCGCTGTCCTTATTGTATGCGTGCACACATGGGCCTTAAAAACTCAGGGCTTAAAATAGAGCTGCGTGAAGTCGAATTAAAAAACATACCCGACGAATTATTACGACGCTCATCGAAGGCAACCGTGCCGGTCATGGTGCTACCCGACAATAATGTCATCGATGAAAGCTGGGACATACTCAAATGGGCGCTCGAACAAAATGATCCCGATAACTGGTTGGGTGAGGACAAACAGTTCCTGTTCGATACAGAGATGCTGGTAGAGACCAATGATTTTTCTTTTAAAACTGACCTTGACCATTACAAATATGCTGACCGTTTTCCTGAACATGATGCACAGCACTACCGTAAAGCATGTGAGGAATTCATCGAAGAGCTAGAGGCGATGCTGTCAGAAAACGACAACCTGCTCGCTGATCAACTGACGATAGCCGACATCGCTATTTTCCCTTTTATCAGACAGTTTTCACTGGTCGACCAAAGCTGGTTCGATCAATCACCCTATAAAAATGTCCGGCGATGGTTAGAAAAGCTGATCAGCACTGAATTATTTAACCATGTTTTTCAGAAACGCCAGGTGTGGGAAAAGGGCGATGTTAAGGTTT
>DAOVJH010000409.1 GCA_030673345.1 Pseudomonadota bacterium | reverse complement strand
CTGGCTATAGACAGGGTGCAGCGGTTTTATCCAGCCGAGCAATAATACGGGCAGCAATGTACCAAGCGATGCCTGCAGATCAAATTTCATGCCCAGGTAAAAAGACCAGATCAGGTCGTTAGTCGAAATCGGGTCTGCCGGGTTATTAAATTTAAGCCAGAAAATTAGTCGCAGGCCCGTCTGTATGAAAAGAAACAGAAATAGAGCTGTTATAACGTACAGGTGCAGACGGGGAATCTTGTTAATAAATGACATCTTGGTCGGGCGATGAATTGAATTGACGCAAATACTTGTTTTCTATGGAAAAGATGATGTTGTTCTATTTTGATTACGTTAGTTGCTGTGAATCAAGTTAACGTATAATATTTTTACGATTAGTTATTACTAATCGCCGCGTATTGTATCATAATCAACAAGATATATATGTTACAGGTGTGTGTGCAGTTGAAGTTGTCAATTTTTAAAAAGCTCCTTACGGTTTTAATCTTCATTGCCCTTGCTTATGCGGTAGCTCGGTTTGTGGTGGTCTTTCAGGGCAGCCAGTTAAATGGCCAGCGTGCGCCGTATATCCAGATGTTAACGTCGGACAGTGTGGTCATCCACTGGATGACAGAAGATGACCAGCTAGGTGTCATCCGCTTTGGTGACGATCCTGAACACCTGTCTGCCATCAAGATTGAGGGATCGCCTTCAAAAAATCATGTAGTAAAGCTTCCTAATCTGAAACCGGCGACACGATATTATTATCAGACGGGCACGATCACGACTGTCCATGAATATGACGCTGAGAAACAATGGTTTTATACACACCCGGAAGAAGTGCTGCCGACGCGCATATGGGTGATGGGTGATTCTGGACAGGCGGGTACGGTTCTAAACGAGGTGCGTGACTCTGCGTTGGCCTGGATGAAGAGTAACGCTCTCGACGCAAAGCTTGGTGATGGGGATTCAGCAGGAACACCATTGATAGATATCTGGATTGCATTGGGTGATATTGCCTACCAGTCGGGGACGAATGATCAGTTCCAGTCTGCCTTATTCGATACCTTCGGCAGCCTGCTGGCAAATACGGCCTTATGGCCGGTCTATGGTAATCATGACGAGCGCCGCTGGACCTATTTCAGGATATTTGATCTGCCTGAGAATGCAGAAGCGGGCGGTGTTGCTTCGCATACAGAAAATTATTACGCGATAGATTATTCAAATGTGCATTTCGTTATGCTTGATTCGCAGGAAAGTGACCGCTCGAAGAATGGCGATATGGCAGAGTGGCTCAAGCGTGACCTGGCACAGAACAAGAAGCCATGGGTGATCGTCGCTTTTCATCATCCGCCATATACCAAGGGCAGTCATGACTCTGATAATGACTCTGATAGCCGTGGCAGGATGCAACAGATGAGAGAGAATATTTTGCCTGTTCTGGAAGCTGCGGGTGTGGATCTGGTATTGTCCGGTCATAGCCATATGTATGAGCGTTCATACCTGCTGGACTGTGCATACGAAACCTCCGATAAATTTTCAGCTAAAAATATCGTTTCAGAGGGTGTTCATGGAAAGCACCAGCACTATATCAAACCCGCTCAGCAAACAGGGCATCAGGGCACGATCTATGCCATCGCCGGTTCAGCGTCTAAAGTAGATTTTGGCCCGCTCGACCACCCTGCGCATCATATCGGTTTGCTGGAAGCCGGCTCTATGGTCATCGATGTGGTTGACGATAGATTAACGGCACGGTTTATAAATAACACCGGGCAAGTGCATGATGAGTTCAGTATCACGAAAGATGCTGGATATAAGAGTGCTTACCAGGGTTGTTCGAATTAAGGGTTGCTGGTGCCTGGTCTTTTAGGGAAGGCTTGCAACGTTAATCTGCTGCAAATAACTTTCTGGCTTTCTCCAGATCTTCCGGTGTGTCTACCGCCAGTCCCTGGTATTCATCCAGTGTCGTTACATTGATGGCGATGTCATTTTCCAGCGCACGCAGCTGCTCCAGTTTTTCTGTCTGTTCTAATGGTGTCTGATCTAGCTGCATCAGTCGGGTTAATGTCTCGCGCGTATAGATGTATACACCGATATGGATCTGGCCTTTTTCTGCGATCTCTCCCTGCTGCGTGACGGGTATCATGTTTCTCGAGAAGTACAGGGCATTGCCACTGATGGATGTCACAACTTTTACGTTGGAGGGGG
>DAOVJH010000125.1 GCA_030673345.1 Pseudomonadota bacterium | reverse complement strand
TTATCTATTCGACGATGGCGGTATGCGCATGGATATTATGGCCGGATATCCTGCAGCGCGAGAGTGTTTATTTCACTATCATCGTGCTCTGCTTCACGCTGCCGGCGCTCATCGGTTTTATCAAGTTCCATGCATTTACCAGTTACCACACCTGGAGCGTTAAGCTGGCCGTTGCCATAACGGTGCTCTCTTATATCCTGCTATTTGCCGGCGTGCTCGACTGGCCGTTTCGTATCGCGGCTGTATTCTGTCTGTACGCGGCAGCCGAAGAGATCATCATCACTATGCTGATCCATCACGAACATGTCGATGTCCGAACCGCACGGCAGGCATTAAGGTACCACAGGGAGAATCGTTAGTTGGAGGATGACCTGCAGAAACCGTGGCATGCTGAAACTGAACAGGCTGTCTTTGCTGCACTGGGTAATACGGCGGAAGGTCTGTCAGATGATGAGGTGATCGAACGGCTGGCGAAGTTTGGTGCGAACCGGCTTCCCGAGCCAAAGGTGCATGGCCTGCTGCGGCGGTTTTTCTACCAGTTTCAAAATGTACTCATCTATGTTCTTATCGTTGCCAGCCTGGTCACGGCGATACTGGGGCACTGGATAGACGCCAGTGTGATACTCGGTGTCGTAATACTCAATGCAGTGATCGGTTTCATACAGGAAGGCAAAGCCGAAAATGCCCTGCGTGCGATACGCCAGATGCTGTCACCGACAGCCATGGTCATGCGTGATGGCAGGCAGATGAAAGTGCAGGCCGAAAGGCTGGTGCCGGGTGATGTCGTGTTACTGCAGTCAGGCGACAAAGTGCCAGCCGACCTGCGCCTGTTCCGCGCCAAAGGTATCCAGATCCAGGAGTCGGTACTAACCGGTGAATCCATACCGGTCGAAAAAACCACTGATGCGGTTGCTGCAGAAGCCGTTATCGGGGACCGTCATTGCATGGCCTATTCAGGTACGCTGGTGACACATGGCCAGTGCAGCGGCGTGGTGGTTGCTACTGGTACGCAGACCGAGATCGGCCGCATCAGTAAACTGGTTTCAGAAGTAGAAAAAATGACCACGCCGCTATTGCGGCAGATGGCGCAGTTTGGTCGCTGGTTAACACTCGCCATATTATGTATCGCCGTTGTTACCTTTGCCTTTGGTACATTGGTCCGTGACTACGCAGCCGCCGAAATGTTTCTTGCCGCAGTCAGTCTGGCGGTAGCGGCGATTCCCGAAGGTCTGCCGGCCATCATGACCATCACGCTGGCTATCGGCGTGCAGCGTATGGCAAAACGCAATGCCATCATCCGCCGTTTGCCGGTGGTCGAAACACTGGGTGCAGTAAACGTTATCTGTTCGGATAAAACCGGCACTCTGACGCGTAACGAGATGACGGTGCGAAGCATTGTTACCGCCGCCAACCTGTTTGAACTCAGTGGTACCGGTTATGATCCGCACGGTGAGATCTCGCTGGCGAACAGCCCGGTGCTTCCTGAAGAGCGGCCTTTTTTACTTGGTCTGGCACGCGCGGCAGCGCTCTGTAACGATGCTTCGCTGGAACAGAGAAAAGGCGAGTGGCTGGTGCAGGGTGACCCGATGGAAGGCGCCTTATTAGTCGCTGGTATGAAGACCGGTCTGGATATCGAAGCGGAGGTCAAACAATACCCGCGTACCGATCTTATCCCGTTTGAGTCAGAACATCGCTTTATGGCAACACTGCACCATAGCCATAGTGGTGACGCATTTGTTTTTCTAAAAGGGGCACCGGAACGTATTCTGGAGATGTGTTCCAATCAGAAAACGACAGATGGTGAGCAGGCGCTGGATAGAGAATACTGGCTGGGGCGAATCGAAGAGATGGCTCAGCAGGGACAGCGCGTGCTGGCGATGGCGGTCAAATCAGTGAATCGTGAGCAGACGGAGCTGGCATTCGATGATGTCGAAAATGACCTGACTATGCTGGGTCTGCTCGGCCTCATCGACCCGCCGCGGACAGAGGCTATCGAAGCGATGGCAGCCTGTAACAGAGCCGGCATCCGGGTCAAAATGATTACCGGTGATCACGCGGCTACCGCGCAGGCCATCGCCAGGCAGCTGAACTTTGTTAATACCGATGATGTGCTCACCGGTCAGGAACTTGGTTTGATGAGTGAAGATGAACTGCGTCAGCGTGTATGTGATGTCGATGTCTATGCGCGGGTAAACCCGGAGCACAAGTTATTGCTGGTAAGGCTGCTGCAGGAGCATGACCTGATCGTAGCGATGACCGGTGATGGCGTGAATGATGCGCCGGCACTGAAACGCGCTGATGTGGGAATGGCCATGGGGCAGAGCGGTACCGAAGCGGCGAAGGAAGCCGGTGACATGGTGCTGGCGGATGACAACTTCGCATCCATCGTGCACGCTGTTGAAGAGGGTCGCACCGTCTATGATAACCTCAAAAAATCCATACTCTTTATATTGCCCAGCAGCGGTGGTGAGGCGCTGATCATCATCGCCGCTATCCTGATCGGTTTTCACCAGATGCCGCTGACACCATTACAGATCCTCTGGGTCAACCTCATCACCACGGTCACGCTGGCGCTGGTACTGGCATTTGAACCGCCGGAGCAGCAGGTCATGGTGCGTCCGCCACGTGATGCGCACGAACCGTTGCTCAACCTGCATCTCGTCTGGCGCGTCGTGTTCGTTTCGGTTATCTTGATGAGCGGAACCTTCGGACTTTTCCTGTGGCAGATGGAGCAGGGCGTCAGTATCGAATACGGGCGAACCGTGGCGGTGAATACGCTGGTGATGTTCGAGATTTTTTACCTGTTTAATTCACGTTATATTTTGGCTTCGATATTTAACCGGGCCGGTCTCACCGGTAATCCCTATGTGCTGCTGGCCATCGGTACACTTGTCCTGTTCCAGCTTGGTTTCACTTATCTATCACCGATGCAGTACCTGTTTGGTACCGCGTCTATCGATCTCGATGTCTGGCCGTGGATCGTGCTGGTGGCATCATCGGTATTGTTTTTAGTCGAGCTGGAAAAATATTTCGTGCGGCGAATCGAAGAAAAAAATGTAGCGAGAGGTTAGCGTTTATGGCGATAAGTATTCAGTTTTTTGGTGCGGCTGGCGAGGTCACGGGTTCCTGTCACCTGGTAACGGTCGGTGATCAGCGAATCCTGCTCGACTGCGGCATGGTCCAGGGTGGGCGTGAAGACGAAGCACGCAACCGGAACCCTTTTCCGTTCGACCCGAAAAGCATCGATGCGGTGGTGCTCAGCCATGCCCATATCGACCATTCCGGCAGGCTGCCGATGCTGGTCAAGGCGGGGTTCAAAGGCACCATCTATACCCATCGTGCCAGCCGTGATCTGTGCCGTATCATGCTGAAAGACGCCGGTTTTCTCAGCGAAAAAGATGCCGTGTGGGAAAACCGGAAACGGGCACGCAAAGGCCTGACACCGGTCGAAGCCAGTTTTACCATAGAAGATGCACAGCTTGCGATGAAATCATTCAAAGGCATCATCTATGATAAAAAACAGCGCATCGCGCCCGGTGTGCAGCTGCGCCTGTCCGATGCCGGCCACATACTGGGTTCGTCAATCGTCGAGCTGTGGCTGAAAGAAAGCGGCGAAACAAAAAAACTGGTGTTCAGCGGAGACCTCGGCCGCTCCGGCATGCCGGTGCTGAGAGATCCTGCGGTAATCAAACAGGCCGACCTGGTCATCATGGAAAGCACCTATGGCGACCGCCTGCATCGCTCATGGGATGATACCTACCGTGAGATGCACGAGGTGCTGGCCAGTGCAACTAACGGCAAAGGCAATATATTGATGCCGTCCTTTGCGGTCGGTCGCACCCAGGAGATCCTCTACCTGTTTGCGAAATATTATAAAGAGTGGGAACTGGATCGCTGGGATATCTTTCTCGACAGTCCGCTGGCGATAGAAGCCACCCGCATCTTCACCCAGAACAGTGACCTGTTCGATGCCGAGACCGCCGAGTTATGGCGCCGGCATAACAAGACCGACCTTCTGCCAAACCTGCATATCTCCCGTACCACCAACCAGTCGATGGCGATCAACCGGATCCGCAGCGGTGCCATCATCATCGCTGGCAGCGGTATGTGTACGGGTGGCCGTATCAAACAGCATCTAAAGCACAATATCTGGCGTAAAGAATGCCACCTGGTCATTACCGGTTTTCAGGCGAGAGGTACGACAGGACGCGCCCTGGTCGATGGTGCAAAGCGCATCCGACTGTGGGGAGAAACCGTCAATGTATCAGCTGCTGTACATACCATCGGCGGTTTGTCTGCGCATGCTGACCAGGCCGCACTGAAAAACTGGTATGGAAACTTTGAAGGCCGGCCGCCTGTGGTGCTGGTGCATGGCGAAGAGAAGGCAATCGAAGGGCTTGCCGACTGCTTGCGTCAGCAGCTTTCTGCGCCGGTGCATATCGCGCGCAAGGGTGAAAAGCTGGACCTGTCAAAACCGATCAAAAAGTGAGTCTTTAGGCGGTACAACTGTAAAAAATTCTGATTTTTTAGGGGTTAACCCTTGGTTTTGTCAGGAATTCTTTACAGGTTAGAAAACAGTTAAATACTAATATTTAGCTATGCTGTTGATAGTTATGGTTATTCTCATTAAGGCACGAAACTTGCAAATTTATTGGTATTAGACCTCCGTTTTAAAGACGGGTAAGTGCGTAATTTAAAGAAATGTAGAAGACGATTATGAATATTAAATTAGCTGTTTTAGGTGTCACCACTTTAGTCCTTGCAACCAATGCTGGTGCGGCCACATTACTTCAAGTTTCTTCAGTGACTAGTTCTGAAGGAAGTTTTGACACTTTTGATATCGGGCAGACAATTGATCAGTCCGGCTTATCGGCTAACTATGTCTCAGGTGTAACCGATTTTAATAGTTTCGTATCGGGCACCACAACCATAGACGGTGCTAACAACGGCTGGTTTAGTCCGGGCACCATAACGACGAGTAATATCGATTTTGACCTGGGCGGTTCTTTTAACATCGAGTCTTTTGCGCTGTGGAATGACTTCCAGAACGCTGGTCAAGGTATTGATGCATTTAACCTGTGGGCCGATGATAACGTGGGTTTTGCTTCGCCCGTTTTACTCGGCAGCTTTAATGCCATAGTAACTGATGAGCCACTTAATTTTGGGCAGATGTTTAATTTTGGCGTCACTGATGCATCTCATGTAAGGATGGAAATTCTGTCTAATTACGGCTCTACTTTTGTAACCGGTTTTTCAGAAGCGGCATTTGGCATCACTGCTGTGCCAGTACC
>DAOVJH010000452.1 GCA_030673345.1 Pseudomonadota bacterium | reverse complement strand
GGCCGACTTTCATTGCTGGCTGTGTGCTGTTATCGGTAAATGATATTTTTTTATCTGAGATAATGTCTACGCTGTTTAAAGAGATAACAAGCGGTTCTTTATCTGTCGGTTCAGGCTTGGTTTCTGTTTTTGTAGCAGCCTTGTCAGCTTTATTATGCTTCAGCCATTTGTCATGCTCCCAGCTACCGTCTTTGTTTATTGAAACCGTATTAGACAGACCTGTCAGCTTGATAGTGTTTATGCCGATCTTGTTGCGCGAGTATTTAACATCATTGATGTCGAGTGTTTCAAATGCTGCGGTGGCATCATTTTTGTTTTTACCGCGCTGTAAAGCGGTGAGCTTTTCTACTTTGATGCTTTTTAGTGAAATATCTTCGGTGCCCGATATTTCTAGTTCTGATAGGGTGATCGCATCGATACCGATCAGACTGCGATCGATATTCTGGTTATGAATATTTTGTCCTGATAATTTTAGGTCGCCTTTGATCAGCAGGTTTAAGTTGTTACCGTCTGAGGGACGGGTGTCGTATTTTATGAGGCCGTTCCAGTCAAAGCTGGCGAAGGTTAAGCAATAATAGAGGGATGGAGCGCTGTCCAGGTAACATAAGTCTGAATCATCAATATTGATATTATTTAAAGTTATCTCGAATGTTGATGGTTCTGCTTTTTGCTTGTCGAGTTCTTTCTCGTCATCTGTTTTGTTAACAGCTGCGGTTGAAGACTGAGGCAACCATTCATCGTGTTCCCAGTCGGTCTGACTTTTCTTCACAAAGTACACGCCAGGTTTGTGCATGCCGATGTTATCGATGCTTAGTGAGTTCAGCTTTGACAGTTTTATATTGTCGATTGTTAATTCTGAAAAGCGTATCGAATCCCGGTGTTTTTTGCCTTCGCGTTGTAATAACGAAAGCTCATTCATATTTAGCTGGTCTATGTTTACGCTGTTAGTTCCGGAGATAACTACCCCGGTTAACGTGTTTGATTTCGAGACCAGCAAATTTCTGCCTAACTTGTTGTCAGTAACGATAAGTCCATCGAGTGTAAAGTCACCAGTGGACGATAGCGGGATATCGTCGGTGCTTAGAAGTTTACTGTCGGTCGCATAACTGATGGTGCCGGACCATGACATTTTTTTCAGGTCGACACAATAATCGACGAACAGGGAGTCATTGCCGGCCTGTTGATGCGGCAAGGTATGTTGCAGGTAACAGATGTTCAGGTTTGTAAAGATGACTTCACCCAGTGAAGCAGCCCATGAGGTAGTCTGTTCGTCTGTACCTGCATTCTTTTTTTCAGCATCGCTGGCAGGCGTTTTCCCCAACGGGATTTTCAACCCACCGATAACCATCTCATCGGTATATTGCTCGATATTTACGCTGAGCTGGTCCAGACCGATCTTTGTGACGACGATGGTTTTATTTGATAGCGGGGTCCAGTGCCAATAGATATCTATCAGGCCGATGTTGAATAGAGGCTCACCGTTTTTATGGCCTTTTGCGTTTATCAGCGAGATCGTGCGATCGATAATATCTATATCGATTCTTTCGATAGTTGATTCGATGCCTTGCTTTTCTAACCAGGAAGTTGCGCTGTAGATTATGGTCGGCGGCAGCATGAGACGGGCAAGGCCGAGAATGAAAATGAAGACGAGCAGGCTGATTATCGCTCTGCTCTGCCAGCGTTTTTCCTTATAGTAAGTTTTTATATAATCGATGTATTTTTGTTTGTTTTTCATTTTTTGGTGGCCGATGTGCGTAACATCTGCAATATATTGTACTGCATGTTT
>DAOVJH010000287.1 GCA_030673345.1 Pseudomonadota bacterium | reverse complement strand
TTTATGTGCCTAGGTATACCCATGCAAATTAAATCCATCGATGGCTTCACAGCACACTGTGAGGCGAAAGGTGTAACGCGTGATGTCAGTCTGTTTATGATGCAGGATGATAAACTCGAAGTGGATGATTTCATCGTTGTACATGTGGGTTATGCCATCCAGAAAATCTCTCAGCAGGAAGCGCAGACCGCGTGGGAGCTGTATGATGAGATGCTGGCGGCGGAGCCATCGGAAGGAAGATAGAGCTAATGCACGAGCTCGCTATCTGCCAGTCATTAATGGATCAGGTTGAAACTATTGCCTATGAACGCAATGCGAAAAGTGTAACTTCGATCGTTGTTGCTATGGGGCCATTGTCGGGTGTTGAGGCGCAGTTATTAAAAAATGCTTATCCTATTGCCAGTGCGGGAACCGTTGCAGAAAATGCTGAACTTGTTATCGAATATCTGCCGGTCCGGGTTAAGTGTACGCAATGCGGCAGTGAGTCGGAAGCATTGCCAAACAAATTGATATGTAAACAATGCGGAGACTGGCGAACGACACTGGTGAGTGGTGATGAGATGATGCTGATGAGTGTTGAGCTGGAAAAGGTTAAAGACGAAAAATCAGGATTGATGCATTAGACATCAATAATATTGTCATCCCGAACGAGAGTGAGGGATCTTATACACCGGCTGTTTAAGATTTCTCCCTTTGGTCGAAATGACAGAGTTTAAATTGGAGTGATAATTATGTGTGATACATGCGGATGCAACATAACCCACGGCAACGAAAGTTTGATCCGTCCGGGCGGCAAGCTTCAAAAAACAGAGAGCGGTAAAGAAGCTGTCACTGTCCTCCATAGCTTGTTGCATGAAAATGACCACACGGCAAAACATAACCGCGATCACTTTGATCAGCATAGCGTGTTGGCGATCAATTTAATGTCATCACCCGGTGCCGGTAAAACGGCATTGCTCGAAGCCACTATCCAGCAGTTAGACAGTAACATCAGAATCGCTGTTATCGAAGGTGATCTCGAAACTGAGAATGATGCCGAGCGTATCCGTAAACATGGCGTTAAGGCTATACAGATTGCGACTGGCAGTGCCTGTCATCTCGATGCGCACATGATCCATCAGGCATTGCATAACCTCGATCTTTCAGAATTTGATGTCGTGTTCATCGAAAATGTCGGCAACCTGGTCTGCCCGGCAAGTTTTGATCTGGGGCAGCACCTGAATGTTACTTTGCTCTCAGTACCGGAAGGCGATGATAAACCGGCTAAATACCCTGTCATGTTTCGCACCTCAGACCTGGTCATGATCAGTAAATGTGATCTGCTGCCGATACTCGATGACTTTAAACCTGAAAGAGCAAAAGGTTACCTACGTGACATCGCCAGCACTGCACCGGTTATGGAGCTTTCTTCGAAAGACAAATCGGGACTGCCGCAGTGGATTGACTGGATTAACCAGCAGATAGAAATTCGTAAAACCTACCTCGAACAACATCCGGTCTCAGCCGGCCACGCACATGGTGGTCATGAGCATCATCACCATCACGAGCATGAAGAGATAAAAGCTTAATAATGGCAACGACTGCTAAACAATGGCTCGAACGCATCCATGCTTTGCCGCATCAGAAAGACAAGGTGAAGATCATGAATGTCTGCGGCGGTCATGAGCGTTCGATCACCATGGCTGGTCTGCGAAAAGCATTACCTGATTACATCGAGCTGGTTCCCGGTCCGGGCTGCCCGGTATGTATCTGCCCGGAAGAAGATATTTTTGAAGCCATACAACTGGCATTGCATGAAGATATTATTCTTGTGGCGTTTGGTGATATGTTGCGGGTACCGGTCAATGTGCCTAAAGCGAAGGCGAGAACATTAGAACAGGCAAAAGCACAGGGTGCGGATATCCGCCCGATCGCATCACCGACAGAAGCGGTGAGTATCGCTATCGATAATCCTGATAAAGCGGTGGTATTTTTTGCTGCTGGTTTTGAAACAACCACAGCGCCTGTTGCCGCAATGATGGTAGAAGGTGTGCCTGAAAACTTATCGGTACTTTTGTCCGGTCGATTGACATGGCCGGCAGTGGCGATGCTGCTGGAATCGGGTGAACCTGGATTCGATGCACTGATTGCACCGGGTCATGTTTCGACCATTATGGGACCGGAAGAGTGGGACTTCGTCGTTGAGAAGCACAATATTCCTGCTGCAGTCGCCGGCTTTCAGCCAGAGAGTTTATTAGCCGCCATGTATTCGACATTGCGCCAGCTTAACGATAAACGTTTATTTCTGGATAACTGTTATCCGACACTGGTAAAGCCCGGCGGTAATAAATCTGCGCAGGCGCATCTAAACAAAGCGATGAATGTCTATGATGCGAACTGGCGTGGTGTCGGTATTATTCCAAAATCAGGTTACATACTGGATGAGGCATACAGTAAACACGATGCCAGAAAACTGTTTCCTTCTTACGCCGATGACGCCCGCAAACGGGCAGGGCAGATGCCACCGGGCTGCGATTGTGCGCAGGTCGTTCTCGGTAAGATCTACCCCAATGAATGCAGACTGTTCGGCAAAGCCTGTATGCCAAGAAATCCTATCGGCCCGTGTATGGTTTCAGATGAAGGCGCCTGCCGTATCTGGTGGGCGGGTGGTATGCGTGAAGCGGCAGAAACAAAACAGAAAATGGTTGGTTAAATATCTGTAATAATAATTTATAAATTTAGGATATGTGTTCGTATACGGGAAATCGCGGAATGCCAGGCTATATCAAAGCAATCCGCTCCTACAATATAGCACTTACCTGTAGGAACGGATTTTGTTCATTCCGCGATACCAGAACACTATATATTTAACCAGGCGTTCAATGATTCAGGACACTTCTAGATATAACACAGATGCGGAATTATCTGGCAGGAAAATTATTTTATCCGGTCAGGTGCAAGGCGTCGGTTTCCGGCCATTTATTTATCGACTTGCCCACGAATATGAGCTAACCGGTTGGGTCAGAAATTGTGTCGGTGTCGTAGAGATACATGTTCAGGGCCAATCATCGGATCTGAATAGTTTTGTCTCTGACATATTTCGAAAAAAACCGGCACTGGCAAAACCGGTACTCGAGACAGACCAATCATCGGATGTCGGTGAGTTTGATTCCTTCAGTATCCTGCAGAGCCAGGCACTGGGTGATGCCCGTATCAGCGTGCCGGCAGATCTTTTTCTCTGTGATGACTGCCTCACTGAACTAAATGATCCGTCAGACCGCCGTTACCGTTA
>DAOVJH010000210.1 GCA_030673345.1 Pseudomonadota bacterium | reverse complement strand
CGCACTGATAGGCCGGCGCGACCTGCCATTGTCGCCAGATGCAAGAAATGGTTTTGAGATGATCATGCTGCGTCTGCTGGCATTTAGGCCGGCAGGCGTAGATGCTGGCCGTATGGCACAAAGTCAGGCGCAGCCAGCGGTGCAGTCACAAGTTCAATCACGTCCGCAGGCAGCACCGCAGGGTGGCGCGCCGGCAGCCCAGAAGAGTGCGCCGGTGGCCAGGGCCGAGCGCCCCGTTGCCGCAGAAATGTCGGCACAGAAGCCGGCACAGCAACCGGCAGCTAATGCCGTTGCTGAAGAACGCGGCGTCTTACCCGGTCGCACACAAGCACCATCAAATGACTGGCGAGAGGTCGTTAATGGGCTTGGTCTGGGTGGCCTGGTTAAACAGCTTGCGATCAACTGCACCATGACACAGCGTGATGGCTGTAATATCGTGTTGCAGATAGAAAGCGGGCACAGTAATCTGATTAATGCAAAAGCGAAACAGCGCCTGCAGCAGGCACTGGGCGAATATTTTAATATCGATGCACTGTTAGAGATAAAAGTCGTCAATCAGATCGGCAGTGAATCGCCCGCGCAAACAACGCAGCGTGAAACGGACCAGCGGCAGCAGCAGGCTGTAGAGTCGATCAACGAAGACAGCTTTACGCAGACACTAAAAGAAAATTTTAATGCCGAGATAATTCCCGGTTCAGTTAAACCGGTAACTTAGAAACGGTGAATAGAGCTATGTTGTCATCCTGAACGATAGTGAAGGATCTTATAAACCGACATTATAAGATTTCTCGGGATGGTCGAAATGACAGTTGAAATAATAGAGTATAGGTAATAAAGATAAAGAGGTATTGGTATGAAAGGTGCAATGGGCAACATGATGAAACAGGCGCAAAAGATGCAGGAAGATATGCAGAAAGCGCAACAGGAAATCGCTAATATGGAAGTCGAAGGCGAAGCCGGTGGCGGTATGGTTAAAGTCCTCATGAACGGACGCCATGAATTACGCCGCGTAAACATCGATGAGAGTCTGATGCAGGATGATAAAGAGATGATCGAGGATCTGCTTGCGGCAGCCGTTAATGATGCGGTAAGAAAGATCGAGCAGGAATCATCAACAAAAATGTCCGGTCTGACTGCGGGTCTTAATCTACCTGGCGGCATGAAATTACCTTTTTAATTTCTTTTCTTTGTAAATAGATATGTCGCCCTTATTGCAGCAGCTGATCGACGCTCTAAAGTGCTTACCCGGCGTCGGACCGAAGTCTGCGCAACGTATGGCATTTTATCTGCTGGAGCGTGACACTGATGGTGCAAAAAATCTCTCGTCTGCACTGACCGAAGCAGTAGAAAAGATTGGTCATTGTTCGATGTGCCGTACCCTGAGTGAGAATGAGTTATGCGAGATATGCGTCAGCACATCGAGGGATAACGGTACATTATGTGTGATCGAAACCCCGGCTGATGTCTTTGCTATCGAACACACGGCAGAATTTCGCGGAAAATATTTTGTGCTGATGGGGCACCTGTCGCCACTCGATGGCATCGGCCCGGCAGAACTTGGACTGGACCTGCTCGAGGGCAGGCTGGCAAGCGGAGAGATAAGAGAATTGATACTGGCGACGAATCCTACGGTCGAAGGAGAGGCGACGGCTCACTACATATCGGATATGGCCGTCAGGCACCAGGTAATGACGACACGTATAGCACATGGTGTTCCACTGGGTGGCGAGTTGGAGTATATTGATTCCGGCACACTGGCGCATGCATTCAGTGGCCGCCAGCGTTTTGATCTATAGTTAATTATGCCCACGGCGAGTCCTGACGATAAGCAGGGCCTTTCCTCTAATTGACCAGTATCAAGGCTTTAAACAAACGTTTATGGCCAAATGAGCACATTGAGGTGCACACATGACTGATTGTTTGTTTTGTAAGATTCGAGAACGTGAGATACCTGCCGATATCGTCTTTGAAGATGATGATGTGCTCGCTTTTAATGATGTTAATTCTCAGGCACCGATTCATATCTTAATTATTCCCAAGCAGCATATTTCGACGGTCAATGATGTCGACACTGGCGATGAGCCGATCATGGGTAAGCTGTTCAGTGTTGCGAAGACTATCGCAAATCAGCAGGGCATCAGTGAAGACGGCTATCGTCTGGTGGTCAACTGCAATGAAAAAGCAGGTCAGACAGTCTTTCATATACATATGCATCTGCTGGCAGGTCGTGCCATGACCTGGCCGCCCGGTTAGAATCAGGTTGATGATGTCATTTCTGAAAATCAACGTTATTAAATCTTTATTCTTATTGTCCATCCTGGCATTCAGTTTGAATGTTTTCAGTGCACCGCATGGTGATGAACTGTATGGCAGATATTGTTCATCCTGTCATGGTAAAGATGGCAAAGGGGGCGTAGGGGTACCTCTGGCTCTGCATTCATTTATAAACAGTGTCTCTGATGAATACCTGGTAAAGACGATCCGCCACGGTCGCCCCGGCAGGATAATGCCTGCATTTCTTAGCTTGAGCGATGCACAGGTAAGCGCCATCGTAGGTCATGTCAGAGGCTGGTCTGATGCGCCAGCGCCTGCTGAGGATACTACTGTCGTAAAAGGTAATGCAGAGCATGGTGAGAAATTGTTTGCCAGCCATTGTGTGCAATGCCACGGCGAAGCTGGAATGGGCGGCAAAGGTACCGGTGTAACCTTTTCCAGAAAGCGAGAACTTCCGATCATCGCTCCGGCATTGAACAACACAGGATTTTTGGCAGCGGCCAGTGATGTCATGATCCGTGACACTATCACCCTGGGTCGTGAAGGCACACCGATGACATCGATGTTAGTAGCGGGTCTATCGGAAGAAGATATCGATGACATCGTTTCTTATATCCGGTCATTTGAAAAAACGGCAGCTGAATTAGAACAAACATTAAATGGAGCGGGTAGCGAATCGCCGGTGATAATAGTCGATTCGCCTTACGGGCTTGATGAGACAGTTGAAAATTTAAAGCAGGCGATTACCGACCAGAATTTCACTTTGATACGGACTGATTTTCTCGAGCATGGACTTGTCGAAGAAGGCAAAGAGAATAAAAAACAGGTGGTGTTGCACTTCTGCAACTTTGGTTTTTTATTTCAGGCGTTGTCACTTGATCCGAGAGTAGGGATGTTTCTGCCTTGCCGGGTAACGGTGGTCGAGAAAGACGGCAAAGTTAAGATAAGCACCATAAATCCCAAACGCCTGAGTAAGCTGTTTAACAACCATGAGCTTGATGAGTACTGTGAAGAAATGTACGAGGCATATATTACCCTGCTAGAGGATGCTATTTTATGAGAACAATGCGTCACTATTTCCTGGTCCTCGTGTTCTTCTGCTGTACTGCGCCTCATGTTCATGCTGACGACCTGTTGATGGTCCGTACCCAGCAAGCTTTTCCTGAAGCCATGCTGGCTTTGCAGACATCGATAAGAGAACACGGTTACAAGGTGACGCGGGTCCAGAGGATCGATATAGGCCTGACCGGTATGGGGTACAAAACGGATAAGTACCGTGTGGTATTCGTCGGTAAACCGGCAGAGATTCAATACCTGGTGAACAAGTACCCGGCGCTTGCAGCGTATATGCCGCCACAGATTTCTATTTTTGCGGAGCAGGGCGAAACGGTTCTGGTGACAGCTAATCCGATGATCTATTCAGAGATGATTGAGGATGATGCCGACAAGATATTATTCAGGCGCTGGGAGAGTGATGTTTATTCCGTGTTTGATGATATACGTGCCGCAGAAGACTGATGGGCCGGTTATAAGTTTCGGGTAATTTTTTTACAGGCGCATCGCGGTTTTTCTATTCGCCGTCTTTAATCTTGTCCTGCATATCAGACAGGTATTCATCCATCTCTTCCTGATCTTTGAAAACGCTCATGCCGTCGAGTGCCTTGATGATCTCAAAGACTTTCTTGATCTG
>DAOVJH010000069.1 GCA_030673345.1 Pseudomonadota bacterium | reverse complement strand
ATGAGAACAATGATTACTCTGCGCTTTCGATATCAGATGAATGTTTCGTGATAAACAGTTTTTCAAAGTATTTTGGTATGACCGGCTGGCGCATAGGCTGGATGGTCGTGCCTGAGCAATATGTGGACGCGATAGACCGTATCGCACAGAACATATTTCTGGCGCCGCCGACGATTTCGCAGTATGCGGCGCTGACTGCGTTAGAACCGGATACACAGGTTATACTGGATGCGCGCAGGGATGAATTTAAGCAGCGCCGTGATTTTTTGTTACCGGCTCTGGAGCAGCTGGGTTTTGAGATCGCAGTCAAACCGCAGGGGGCATTTTATATCTATGCCAACTGTGAGCGTTTCACGGACGATAGTTTTAGCTGGGTAAAAGAATTATTAAACGAACAGGGAGTCGCCCTGACACCGGGTATCGATTTTGGGACGCATCTGGCTAATATTCATTGCCGTTTTGCCTATACGCAGTCGTTGGAGAACTTAGAGCAGGCGGTCGAACGAATCGATGCTTTCATCCACCGATAAAAAATAGGATTAAAAATAGATAATAAAAATAGATAATAAAAAAACAGGATTGGCTGAAAAAGATAAATGATCGGAAATATAAAAAAAATGCAGAGCGTACTGGGGGATCATGCAGATGATCAGCCGGTGCAATACCAGTTGCCAATCGGTAGCGAGTTACTGCCGATGAACGAACATATCGGCCAGACGATAAAACTTGCCTATAAAAACGAAATCCACTGCGTGGCCTGTGGTCGTAAAACCAGTAAAAGTTTTGCTCAGGGACATTGTTACCCCTGTTTCAGGCGTCTTGCTTCATGTGATATGTGCATCATGAAACCTGAGACCTGCCATTATGCTGAAGGTACCTGCAGGCAACCAGAGTGGGGTGAAGCAAACTGCTTTATCCCGCATTATGTTTATCTGGCCAATTCATCCGGCATCAAAGTGGGTATTACCCGTGGTACGCAGATACCGACACGCTGGATCGATCAGGGTGCAGGTCAGGCGCTGCCGATCTTTAAGGTGGAAAATCGTCTGCAGTCGGGGTTGTTAGAGGTAGTGTTAAAAAAACATGTCTCTGACCGGACAGACTGGCGAAAGATGCTTAAATTCGAAGCTGAGCCGCTTGACCTGAAAACGATACGTGATGAACTGCTGGCTGAATGTTCAACTGAAATTGCCGATATAAAAAAGGAACAGGGTGAAGCCTCGCTAGAGGCTATCGATGAGAATGTTGTCGAAATCAAGTTCCCGGTATCTGAATACCCTGAAAAAATTAAGTCACTTAATTTTGATAAACAGGCAGAGTTAGAAGGAATATTGAAAGGGATTAAAGGACAGTATCTTATTCTGGATTCCGGAGTGCTGAATATCCGTAAATTTTCAGGGTATAACATTGAAGTCGATTTCGTATAACATAGCTGCAAGATAAAAATAGTTTGAGGATAGTTACATCAGTATTCGTGAAGACATAAAGTGCGTATTCGACCGTGACCCGGCAGCAAGAAATACCTGGGAAGTATTGACCTGCTACCCGGGGCTTCATGCGGTGATCTTGCATCGTCTAAATCATATGTTATGGAATATCGGGCTTAACTGGCTTGCGCGCTGGTCGTCGCATCTTTCACGATGGCTTACAGGCATAGAAATTCATCCAGGCGCGACGATTGGCCGTCGATTTTTTATTGACCATGGCATGGGCGTTGTAATAGGTGAGACCGCTGAGATCGGCGATGACTGTACCTTGTATCATGGCGTCACATTAGGTGGTACCAGCTGGAAGGCAGGCAAACGGCATCCCACATTGCAAAACAATGTTGTCGTTGGCGCTGGCGCTAAGGTTTTAGGGCCTATCGTATTGGCCGAGGGAGTCCGCATCGGCTCAAATGCTGTGGTAACAAAGGATGTTGAGCAGGATTCAACGGTCGTTGGTGTGCCTGGGCGTGTTATTCATCATCACCATGATGAAACACAGATAAAACGAAATGAGATAGCACATAAGCTGGGGTTTGATGCTTACGGTGCGACCAGCGATGCGCCTGACCCGGTAGCAACAGCCATTAATAAAATGCTGGATCATATTCACGCTATGGACGAAAAAATGGAAACCATGTGCGGTGCGCTGAAACAATTTGGTGCAGAGATTGATGTCAGTAATCTACCGGATCTTGGTTCCTGCAGTCTGTCTACCAATACACCGGATACCGATGATGATGATGCAGAAAAAATAGAAACAAATTAGCCTGAAAATCCTGCTCAATCATCCTGATTGTTGCTTTTACAACTTTGAAATCAATAAGTTGCGGTTTTTTCTATCACTTAAGTAATACCTGACTAAAATACTTGGTCTTATACTTGACTAAATTAGTCGGAATTAAGTAAAATTCCCCTTTATTCCAAACTTTCCCCCATTTACTGGGAGGCATTTTGTATGCGTTTAACCACTAAAGGCCGTTATGCGGTAACCGCGGTACTTGATCTGGCATTGCATCAGAGCGGTGGGCCGGTCTCACTAGCTGCGATTTCAGAGCGTCAGGGTATTTCCCTGTCATATCTCGAACAGCTGTTTGCCAAGCTGCGCCGAAACGATATTGTGACCAGTACACGCGGTCCTGGCGGTGGATATAAATTGACACAAAGTGTCGATGAGGTGAGTGTGTCAGATATCATCCTGGCGGTCGATGAGAGCTGTAAGGTCGTCGATTGCAGTGATAGTGGTGGCTGTCATGGTGCTTATCAGTGTTTGACTCATGACCTGTGGCAAGAGTTAAGTAATGAGATTCGTTCGTTCCTCGATGGTATTAGCTTATCGGAGATCATGGCTCAGGAATCAGCGAAGGATATAAAAGTACGTCAGGATGAAATCATAAACGTTTAATCGTTTCCTGGATGTGCTAATGGCTGTGTATCTTGACAATAATGCGACAACGGCTCTGGATGAAAAAGTTTTAGAGGCCATGCTGCCTTACATGGGGCAGATAACAGGCAACCCGTCCAGCGTACACCGGTTTGGTCGCATGCAGAAAGACGCGATCGAACAGGCACGTGAATCAGTCGCACGTTTAGCCGGTGCCAGAGCAGAGCAGGTAATCTTTACCAGCGGCGGCACAGAGTCAAATAATCTATTGTTAAACGGATTTAGCAAGCGCAACACGGATAGTCGTGTTGCTGTAAGCGCGGTCGAGCACATGTCGTTATTAGAACCGGCCCGGCATCTGTCTTCTACAGTCGATATCGTGCAAGCAGACGAAAATGGCAGCATAAACCTTGCTGCTTTAGAGCGGGTAGTGAGTGAGCAGACATCACTGGTATCGGTGATGGCAGCGAATAATGAAACCGGCGTGATACAGGACCTGGCGCCATTGATCCAGTTCACCGCTGAGCGTGATTGTTTTTTTCATACTGACGCGTCACAGGCGGCAGGAAAAATAGCGCTGAATTTCGTCGAGAGCGGCGTTCATGCGATGACGATCTCAGCGCACAAACTATATGGCCCGGTTGGCGTCGGGGCTTTGATATTAGACAAACGCTTACCGATTAGCCGGTTACAGTTTGGCGGTTCGCAGGAAAAAAACCTGCGTGCAGGAACGGAAAATGTCCCTGCAATCGTCGGTTTTGGTCGGGCTGCAGAGCTAGCGATGGCTGAATTAGAGGCGACTGCAGCACACACGTACAAGCTGCGCGAGGCTTTAGAGGAAGGTTTAAAAGAATTTAGTACGGTAACTGCCTTTGCCGAAAAGGCAAAGCGTCTGCCGAACACAGTACAGTTTGGTATCGAAGGATTCGATGGTGAGACCATGCTGATGCAGCTGGATAGAAAAGCGATAGCTGTATCAAGCGGCTCGGCATGTACTAGCGGTAAAGCTGAACCTAGCCACGTATTGAAGGCGATGAAGGTTCCCGATGCACTGGCTAACTCTGCGATAAGAGTTAGCTTTGGAAAGAACAATACGATGTCGGATGTCGAAGCGCTGTTAACGGCTTTGAGCGACATCATAGATATAAATCAACATTCGTCAGTGATGATGGCTGCGACTGTTTAACTTGTAAGGTGAAGAGAGTGAGTGATCAAACAACCCATGAATCAAAAGAGCAGCCAATCTATTTAGACTACTCTGCGACCACGCCGATAGATCCACGCGTGGTAACAGAAATGCTCAAGTATATGGGACCTGATAGCAGTTTTGGTAACCCTGCATCACGCAGCCACAGTTTTGGCTGGACTGCTGAGGCGGCTGTCGAAAATGCACGTAAACAGGTGGCTGACCTGGTCGGTGCTAACCCGAAGGAAATTATTTTTACTTCAGGTGCTACCGAATCAGATAATCTTGCTATCAAAGGTGTCGCGCACTTTAATCACAAACGCGGCAAACACATCGTTACCTGTAAAACTGAACATAAAGCGGTTCTGGATAGTTGCCGCCAGCTGGAACGTGAAGGCTACGAAGTAACGTATCTTGATCCGATGCAAAATGGTCTGATCGATCTTAAGGTGCTTGAGGATGCCCTGCGTGATGACACTACACTGGTTTCTATCATGCATGTTAATAATGAGATCGGTGTGATCCAGGATATCGAAGCGATCGGCAAGATATGTCGTGAAAGAAAGATTATTTTTCATGTCGATGCTGCGCAGAGTGCAGGTAAGGTCGATATAAATCTGGAAGAGCTGCCGGTTGACCTGATGAGTTTTTCCGCTCATAAGATCTATGGCCCTAAAGGCATCGGTGCACTCTACGTACAGAGGAAACCCCGTGTACGTCTGGAAGCGCAGATGCATGGCGGTGGCCATGAACGCGGCATGCGTTCCGGTACATTAGCGACCCATCAGATCGTTGGTATGGGTGAAGCGTTCAGGATTGCAAAAGAAGAGATGGTCGAAGAAAATAAACGCCTGTTAAAACTGAGAAATAAATTATATGACGGTGTTAAAGACATGGAAGAAGTCTATGTCAATGGTGATATCGACCACCGTATCGCAGGCAATATAAATATCAGCTTCAATTACGTAGAAGGCGAGAGCCTGTTGATGGCATTGAGTGATCTGGCGATCTCCAGTGGCAGTGCCTGTACATCCGCCAGCCTGGAGCCAAGTTATGTATTGCGCGCATTAGGCCGAAATGATGAGCTTGCACATAGTTCAATCCGCTTCACCATGGGTCGTTTTACCACGGACGAAGAGATTGACCGTACCATCAGATATGTACGTAAAGCGGTAGAAAAGTTACGCGAACTGTCACCGTTGTGGGACATGTATAAAGACGGCATTGACCTTGATAGCATCGAGTGGGCAGCACATTAGAACAACGAATTGTTAATACAGAATATAAAGCGAACGAACATATTATTGCCGCATCTAATAGATGTGAGCGTTTCAGAATAGAAGGTTATAGTTATGGCATATGGTGAAAAAGTTTTAGATCATTATGAAAACCCGCGCAACGTCGGCAGTTTCGACAGTGCTGATAATGTCGGTACCGGTATGGTCGGTGCACCTGCCTGTGGTGACGTGATGAAGCTGCAGATTAAAGTGAGTGATGAAGGCGTTATCGAAGATGCTGTGTTTAAGACATACGGTTGTGGTAGCGCGATAGCTTCGAGTTCTTTACTTACTGAGTGGGTCAAAGGCAAGACGCTGGATGAAGCGCAGGCTATCAAAAACACAGAGATTGCTGAAGAACTGGCATTGCCGCCAGTAAAGATTCATTGCTCTGTGCTCGCTGAAGATGCGATCAATGCAGCTGTGGCTGATTACAAACAGAAAAATAATTAGACTATTATCGAACGTTAAAACAGAGATATAAAGATGGCAATTACATTAACAGAACCAGCAGCAGAACGTGTTAAAGCTTTTCTGGATAATCGCGGCAAGGGCGTTGGTCTGCGTCTGGGTGTGAAAACCATGGGCTGTTCTGGTATGTCTTATGTGATCGAATTCGTCGATGAAATAAACCCGGAAGATGAAGTGTTCGAAGATTCTGGTGTGAAAGTTATCGTCGATAAAAAGAGCCTGGTCTATCTTGATGGCACCGAACTTGATTACACCAGGGACGGACTAAACGAAGGTTTTAAATTTAATAACCCGAAAGAAAAAGCAGCCTGTGGTTGTGGCGAAAGTTTCACCGTATAACTTTTTTAAAGCCGTTTATTAAATTTAATCTGTTTATTTATAACCGTGTCAAAAGATATTTTTAGTAGCAACTTTTTTGAGTTGTTTAAACTCCCTGTTTCATATGATGTGGACCTGAATCAGGTTCAGCGAATTTACATGGCCCTGCAAAAACAGCTGCATCCTGACAAGTTCGCCAATGGCTCTGATCAGGAAAAACGCCTGTCGATGCAGCAGACATCATGGATAAATGAAGCGCAGGCGACTTTAAAAGACCCGGTATTAAGAGCGATCTACCTGCTGAAATTAAAAGGTACCGATGTCAATCTGGAAAATGAAACGACGATGGATGCAGCGTTTTTGATGCAACAGCTTGAGACACGTGAGCGTCTGGAAAATATTAAAAATGAAGACGACCCGCTTGATGCACTGGATGCCATGGCAAAAGAACTAAAATCATCGACCAGTGAAATGATGCAGGGTTTTACCCAGTCATATGAAGCCGATCAGATCGATGATGCACGTGAATGGATACGCAAGTTGCAGTTCATGCAAAAAGCAAAAAAAGAAATTAATACTTTAACCGCTGATATTGAAGACGAGTTGATGAGCTAGCCAGTAGCGCTGATCAATCGAGCTGATACTAAATTATGGCACTTTTACAGATAGCAGAACCAGGGCAATCAACCACGCCGCACCAGCATAAACTGGCTGTCGGTATTGATCTGGGTACGACAAATTCATTGGTTGCTACTGTGCGCAGTGGTGATGCCGACACCTTGCCCGATGCAGATGGAAATCATCTATTACCATCGGTAGTGCATTTTTCCGAAAGTGAAGTGCTCGTTGGTACAAAAGCACAGCAGTTCAGTGTGTCCGACCCCTTAAATACGATCATTTCAGTAAAACGTTTCATGGGGCGTGGTACAGAAGATGTATCAGTGGAAGACGCGCACTATTCATATGCTTTTGCAGAGACAGATAGTGCCGTGCCAAGAATTAAAACCCGTGCTGGTGATCTAAGTGCGGTAGAAATTTCTGCTGAAATCTTAAAGACATTAAAGCAGCGTGCACT
>DAOVJH010000422.1 GCA_030673345.1 Pseudomonadota bacterium | reverse complement strand
ATCGATGGTGATGTTATGCCTGCTGAGGTATGTCTTTTTTAGTTCCTCGATCTCTTGCCGGTCAAACTGAAGGTAGGGCGCATCGGGTAACTCGACAGTGGTATCACCATTAGACGTAATAAGGTGGCGGACCAGGTCCAGGTTATATTCATATTCTGGTTTTTGTGATAGTGATCGTTTTTGCCGTAAGCGGTTATTGAGAAACAGCTGTGCCAGTTTAGTCGCCGGTCCAAAGCGTTTGGGTACGCGTGCGATCCAGAGGGCAAGTGCTGTGCGCATCTCAGAGAAGATCGATATCGAAGCATCAAAATTATAACGCTTTAAAATTCTGGATAAATGAAGAGCATCAGAAACAGTGCTGTTTCGTTCATCATCAGTGATTATGTCATCTATCCATGGGCATATTTCAGCGATGGGTTTTGTGTAAGAGGGTATCAGTACCGTAATGATAGAATCCGGGTATTGTTTCTTCAGTAATGATAGTGCGGGCCAGGCAAGCATGAAGTCACCGAGCTTATCATTACGAATAACCAGTATTTTTAACATATGTCAGGATTATTCAGATATCGTTTTTTATGATATCCATTTTTTTCTGAGCTTCTGTCCATTTCCCTTCCTCTTTATCTACATATTGAAAATGATCATTAGTGAAATTTCCCTGATTGCATGTGTACCGGTAATAGACGGTGTTTACCTTGCTCATATCTAATACCTGGTTAAAGACCCCGGGGCCGGTCAGAATATAGACGTTCTTTATGCTGTTTTCTTCGATATTCTTAAGAACGACATCTATCATCTTCTTGAGATTAATGTTGTTACTTTTACTTGCGATAAAATAGTTACTGATCTCACCCTTTTTTATCACGATGTAAGCCTCTTCGATATCGTCATCGATGATCGAGCTCAGAGGCCAGATAAGATGGGCGTCTATGTCCATGTAGACGCCGCCATATTTATATAATACTAGCAGTCGCCAGAAATCAGCCTGTGCTGCTCCGATCTGAATTCTGGAATAGCTTTTGAAAATTTCTTCGGAATAGTTTGACTGTATGAAATCAGTCCTGTCCTCAGTAATCATAAAGCGATATTCGTAGTCGTATGATAACAAGCGGTTGAATAAATAATTGATGTAGACAGGCAGGGTGACGCGATTGGTGTAATTGGTCTGCCAGATAGTTCTAGCGATGGCTGATTTCTTGCTGTGGGTATAGATTGGTTTTGCACGGCTTGGGAGTGTGAATCTTTTATTCGGGAAAAAGAAGTGAAACACGTAGCATGTTACTTTAATTAGGTTCGCAACTATTTTTATAAGTCGGCTGCTTATAAAGATGATAAAGTTTTTCACCTGATGTTTCCTATGGCTTTTGGTGTCTCCACGCGTAATCCAGGGTGGCTTGGGTGGTCGAGATGTGAGCTTATGCTCTGTTCTTAACTAATTGTGCTGGATTATTATAATGGAAGTAACTGTTAATGGCGAGCCAGATGAATTTGATGCCTTACCCGCAATGATGATGTTAGGGGCTATTATTTTCATGGAATCGAGTATAATCACTCGTTTTAAGAATAAGCGAAATAACCATGAACGTTAATGTAGAAATTTCTATCGGTGAATTCTTTGACAAGATTACTATCCTTGAGATCAAGAGTGCCCGCATCAGTAATGCAGATAAACTCGTGAACATTAACAGGGAGCTCGATGGTCTTAATGACTTACTAGCGAAGCTGCCTTTTTCTCGTGATGATGTGGCGCAGGAGGTCTCAGAACTTCGCAAGATAAACGAAGCGCTGTGGGAGATAGAAGATGATATCCGCGAGAAAGAATCACAACAAGCGTTTGATGAGAGCTTTATAGAGCTCGCCAGGGCGGTCTATGTGACTAACGATAAGCGTAGTGATGTCAAACGAGATATCAATATAAAGCTGGGGTCTGACTTCGTTGAAGAAAAATCCTATGAAGAGTATTAATCAGTAGTTTTTACTGTTCTGTCGAGCAGGCGGCAGCAGCAGCTGAATACCTCATCGGCTGATGCAGGGCCATCCTCACTGGGCATGGCAACGTCGTGTATT
>DAOVJH010000436.1 GCA_030673345.1 Pseudomonadota bacterium | reverse complement strand
TCTTCTGGAAACAGATAATTCTCTTCGCCAAACTGTTGCTCATCCGTCTCATACTGCAGCGAGGTCTGCACGAAACGCAATAAAAAGTTGACCGCCTGCTGCTCTGACATACCCTGCATATTGGCTGCCAGCTGTTTCTGTAACGGCGTCGCCGTTACTTTATAGACGCCCGAACTAAAATACAGATCAAGGTTCAGCTGTGGGTATGTACTAAAAAACTTTACACGGCCACGGTCATAGGTGACATCGATGTTATATTTTTTACCTTCGAAATCAAATGACAGGTGTCGACGCTCATCTTTATCGTTAGACGCCACCGCCGGCGTTACCCGCATATCAAAGTCTTTGGTGGTTTCAGGGTATTCACCATCGTAGGTATATACCTGGCCCAGCTCCTGCCTGTTACCATCAAACTCAACGGCGTAATAACGTATGCCGCTGAATGTAAAATATGAAACCTCAAACATTTCATGTTTCGATGGCACCAATAAATAAATTGATGCGCTGTTATACGCGATACGTGCTTTATAACCAGACTTCGCCAGTAAGAACCAGCTTAACAATGCACTGTCATTGCGACGATTATTAATAGCAGCCGCCAGTTTATTGATCAGGGACGCATAAGCCCAGTCATTTAGCTGTAGCGATTTTTTTTGGGCGTTTAACTGTTGCAGTAAGGCCTCATAATCAGACCTGCTCAGTGCAGACCAGTAATCACTCACAGCGTTTTTATTGATGTTTGATCCGAGCCTCTGCTTTAAAGAACCATCATAATAAAAACGGATCTGCTTACCAAAGAAATCAATATTTACAGGCCTGCCTTTGGATGCGACGACTGGAGGAGTAACCGGTTTAATTACTTCGGGCTCCGGCCCAGGTTCTGGTATTTTGACGATAACCGGCTGCTCGACTGCTGTCGGCAATTTTGGTGCCGGTGCAGCAACAGGCATCACATCAGGCTTAGGCACCTCATCCCGAACCTCGCCTTTTACGATATCGACAGCCTTCCAGTTCGCTTTTAAAAATGCGGTAAATTCTTTATCCCGCTTATCTTTGTATTCCTGAAATTCCTTTTTCTGCGCCTCTACACCTTGAGACTGCTGTCGCATCCATTGCTGGAATTCATTATTAGCATTACCTGGAAGGCTTAAGATCATCAATCCCGGATACAGGCAGGCAACAACAATATTTTTTATATTCATCCTTTATCCCTTTATATAATGCACATAAAAAAACCGGCCCCCGAAATCGGATGCCGGTTTTATTTTAAGAGTGCACCGTCTGAATTTACTGCTTCATATTAGCGATCGAAGCAGCCAGCTCATCCTGGCCTTTCTGCGCTTTAAATTGCTGCCATAAAGCCCTGTCATTATTCATGCTGGTCTTAAGAGCATTTTCGGTTGCTGCTGCAGCGACTGATCCATCCATACCCAATAGCACGTATAAAGCACCACTAGGACTGGTACGTGTCTTAAATATTTTTGTACCCACCAGTGTTTCGTCGGTGATCTGCTTAGTTACAGAAGTATTAACTTTGTCGACCGTTTCAGAATCCGCCGCACCAGTTGTCTCGGCATATTGTTTTACCATATTCTGAACATGCACTTTCATAGACTGCGCAAGCTGGACGCGTGCATCGGTAGCCGCCATATTTTTCATAAAGCTATGACCGGCTGCAGATTTTTCTGCGACACCAACAGCAGAGACAGACACGCCTTCAACCGGTTCATCACAGACCCAGCCGGGCGCTGCCATACTCGGTGCATCCGGGAATACACAATCAGGCGCTGCCTGCTTAACCTCGTCAGAACCGCAAGCTGTCAGAAACAGCGTCATCGCTGCGACACTTAAATTTAAAAATCCTGTATTTTTATTCATACAACCATCTCCCATAGTCATTTCGTATTTATTTTCGCGATATTGTTCGAT
>DAOVJH010000232.1 GCA_030673345.1 Pseudomonadota bacterium | reverse complement strand
GGTTATCAATTCTCCAACCTGTTTAACCGTGACCATAATCTTTCTTTAAGTTATACCACCTCGCCCAGTGATTTTTCAGCCGTTAAGCAGTACGGTCTTTCTTATACCATTCCTTTCTATGAAGTCGGTGGGCAGTTAAACATGTTCCTGGCGCGTTCCGATGTTGATTCTGGTGTGGTTTCACAAAACTTTGCTGTCAGTGGTGCGGGCACGATTGCACTGTTGCATTATAAACATACATTTTTACAGAGCGGTGCTTATAAGCAGCAGCTTGACTTCGGTATGGATTACAAGATGTTTGAAAATGATGTCAGCTTTGTAAACTTGCCAGGTATCGCTGTTGCGGGTTCGGGCGAGGTGTTAAGTAGTCCGGTCAGTATTGCTTATATCGGTTTCTGGCAGGGTGCAGGTAAGACGGTAAAGTTTAATATCGCACCGTACGTCAACATCGCTGGTGGCACTAATGGCGCAGATGAAGACTATGATGCTCTGCGAACAGGCGCCACTGCAGACTGGTCGTTAGTGCGTTTTGGTTTTGCTTATGATCAGCTGGTCACGGCCAACTGGTTCTTTCGTTTGAGTGTTGCTGGTCAGCAGTCAAGTGACCTCCTCATATCAGGTGAGCAGTTTGGCATCGGCGGAATCTATTCGGTGCGTGGTTTTGACGAAAGAACCTTGCTCGGTGATAGCGGTTACCAGGCAAACTTCGAGTTATGGGTGCCTGGCTTCAGCCGCTTCGAGATCAGGCCGCTGGTATTTTTTGATTATGGCCATGTTGAATTAAATACGCCACTGTTGAGCGAGATACCTTCGATCGATATCGCTTCTGTCGGTGCCGGTCTGCGCTGGAATATCATCAATAAATTAAACGTGGTACTGGACGTCGCTTACGTAGTCGACGGTGCAGATGAGATAAAAGCCGTCACTGGATCTGAAGATTTTACAGACGCTGGTGATGTTAAAGGGCATATCGATGTATTTTATCGTTTCTAGGAGGGCTATCGCACACGCCAGGCGCAGTGGTTTGAAGCAGTCAGGTGAGGGCAGAACTGTGAATCGGTTCACTGTAATTACTGCTTGTTTGCATAGTATTAGAAAATCATGAATAAAAAACAAATCTTAAATTATTTGGTTTTGCTCATTGGTTTTTGTTCAGCATCGTTACTGAACGCTGAAGAGGTGGGGCAGATTCAATACACACGCGGCGCGGTTACCATGCAGAACATGGATGGCAGCAGTGCGCGTCTGATCGCCAAAAATGAAAAAGTTCAGCGCGGCGAAGTGCTAAAAACAGGCCCGAGAAGTTTTACCATCGTAAAACTTAGCGATGGCACGCGTATGACCATCCGTCCGAACAGTTCTTTTTCTGTCGAACAGTTCAATCCTAAAAAAGATTCTACCGCGACCGCATTACTACGATTATTCCGTGGTGGTATGCGCGCCATTACCGGTTACATAAGTAAGAACAATCACGATGGTTACAGGGTTAAATCAGGAGCGGTAACCCTGGGTATCCGTGGTACCGAATTCGATGTGCGTTTATGCCAGGACGATTGTGAGGAAGAAAACAGGAAATACAAAAAATCACACGATAAAGTGGTCGACCGAACGGTGGCACGCGCAGTATTCGTACGCAAAGGGCTGGTTGCAAAAGAGCTGGATGGTACCTCCAGGAAGTTAAAAGCAGGTTCGGCAATCTTTGAGGGCGATACACTGCTAACGACCGCCAATGCTTATGCGATCCTGGTGTTCAGAGACAAGAGCCGGATAAGTTTGCAGGCGAATACGGTATTTCGGGTCGATGAGATGAAGTTCGAAAAAGACAAAGCAGATGATAGTAAGGCTTTGTTCAGTCTGTTACGTGGTGGACTAAGAGCGGTTACCGGTCTGATAGGAAAGTTGAATCCGCGCAGGTACAGTATGCGTACGTCGGTTGCCACTATCGGAATTCGCGGTACCGGTTATGACCTGATGTGCACTGGCACATGTATGGTCGCTGGTGAGTATGGCAATCTTGACCCCGTTATCTTGCCTGATGGCGACGGCCTGCATGCGTATGTCTGGGATGGCACGATCGATTTTGATGGTCGGACTCTACGCAAGGGTAATGCAGCATTCAAATCCAGCAGGAAGGCAGCGCCAGTCCAGTTGCCGCAGGTTCCTGGTTTCTTTATGAACAATCCGGTTCCAAAACCGGATAGTGTCGATGTCGATGAAAAAGCACTGTTCAGTAAGATGCAGACTGAAGAGGCACCGCCCGGTGTATATATAAGTGTTAAAGACGGTAATGTAGTTGCTGAACTCAAGTCAGGTCAAAAACTGGATCTTAAGGCCGGTATGGCAGGTTATGCTGATGTGCTGGGGAGACAGGCAGTGCAATTACCAACGATACCGGTTTTCCAGAAATTTGATGTCTACCCAACACCGGATGTAGCAGACCCTGCAGCAATAAATATTGATGTGGCGGTCGGTGCCAAAGGGCCCGGCATGATATGTGAGATAAAGTAAGTATGAATTTATTGCCTGACAAGTGACGAACGGTACATTAGTTGTTTGTAACAAGGCTGCTGGCAATGCTAAGGTTTAAGACGGGTTCTGATTTTGATGGGCCTGATAAATGTGACAAAAGGAAATATGGACGTAGTTAAAAGGCTCAATTCGATAGCTTGTAGCTTATGCCTCGCTTTTTCAGTGATCGGCGGCGCTCAGGCAAACCCCAGCGGTGCAACAGTGGTGCACGGCTCGGTTTCGTTCAGCCAGCCGAATGCCCAGACACTTAATATTACCAACAGCCCCGGCGCCATCATTAACTGGCAGCAGTTCGGCATCAATCAGGGCGAATTAACACGTTTCATCCAGCAGAATGCCAATAGCGCCGTGCTTAACCGGATCGTCGGTCAGGATCCGACAAAGATTCTCGGCCAGCTGAATTCCAACGGTAAGGTGTACCTGGTCAACCCGAATGGTATTGTGTTTGGCCAGGGTTCAATGGTGAATACCGCAGGGTTAATCGCATCGACACTTAACATATCCAATCAGGATTTCCTCAATGGCAGCCGTAGTGATGGTGTCATGCGTTTTGCTGATCTGGAAAATGCTGCCGAAATTTTAAACCAGGGTTTTATCTCATCCAGTAACGGTGGTGAAGTTGTCTTTGTTGCACCGAAAATTACCAATGAGGGTACGATCAGTGTCGATAATGGTTCTATCGTGCTGGCTGCTGGCCAAAGTGTCACAATCAATTCACTCAATTACAACAATATCGAGTTTGAAGTACAGGCGCCGGATAATAAAGTAGTCAATATCGGCGATATGATCACCGATGGCGGCTCCATTGGTGTATTTGCCGGAAGTATCGTCAATAAAGGCCGGGTCAGCGCCAATGCGGTTACTGTGGATGATGCCGGTAATATCGTATTTGTCGCGCAGGCAGACACGATAATCGAAGACGGTACCGTGACCGCTACCAGTGAAACCGGAAAGGGTGGGCACATAGAGATCACTGGTGACCGTGTCGGATTGTTTGGTGAAACAACTGTCGATGCTTCTGGTGCTACCGGCGGCGGCGAGGTTCTAATCGGTGGCGACCTGCAGGGCCAGAATCCAGACGTTAAAAATGCGACTGCGACATTCGTCGATAAAGAAGCCAGCATTAAAGCGGATGCAGTTAACACGGGTGACGGCGGTAAAGTTATTGTCTGGGCTGATGATACGACTTCTGTTCATGGTGATATCAGT
>DAOVJH010000222.1 GCA_030673345.1 Pseudomonadota bacterium | reverse complement strand
GCATTGTTTGCTCTGATGATGCTGGTACTGATGTTTAATGGGCTCGATCAGATAACGGCTTTTTCAGCAGTCGCTGCGACCATCAATAATCTTGGGCCTGGCCTGGGGGAGGTGAGCGCGAATTACGCCAGCCTTTCAGATTTTAATAAATTGTTGCTCTGTTTCTCCATGCTGCTGGGGCGTCTTGAGATCTTCACGCTGCTGGTATTGTTAACGCCTGCCTTCTGGCGCAAATAAATTTTGCCGTCGTGAAAATTTATGAGCGTTAAAAAGAACAGTCACGATAAGTACCGCTTTCACCTGGCATTGCTGAAACCTCGATACTGGATGACCTGGATAGGGCTCGGTGTGTTTTTCCTTGTTACTTTGCTGCCGCTATCTTTGGTCGACTGGCTGGGTTGCAGGATAGGTGGGCTCGCGGCGAATAAAAATAAAAAGCGTTTTGATATAGCGAAAACAAATCTTTTGCTGTGTTTTCCGGAGAAGGAAGAGTCCGAGATAGAAGAAATGGTGCGTCAGCATTTTGAGTCGCAGTTCCGCAGTGTCATGCATTATTTTATCTTATGGTGGCGACCGGTCTCTTACGTCAGAAAAAGAATTCATACGGAAGGCTTTGAGGCGATAGATCATCACCAGCAGCAGGGAAAAAAGGTCATTATCCTGATAACGCATAATGTCGGCCTGGAATTTGCGGGTGCGGCGCTATCGATGGCGTATAAAACGGTTGGTCCGTATAAAACGATGCGTAACCCGGTGGTCGACTGGATGGTAGCTAATGGCAGGTTGCGTTTTGGTAAAAACCACGAGAATAGTTTATTCACCCGTGAAGATGGACTGAGGCCGCTGATCAGGGAGGTTCGAGCCGGCAGCATACTGGGGTATTTTGCAGACGAAGATCTGGGTGATAAAAGTCCTGTGTTCGCGCCATTCTATGGTGTGCCGAAAGCGACCATACCAGTGCTCGGCCGTCTGGCTAAAACGTGTGATGCTGTCGTCTTGCCTTGTGTTTGCTGTTATCAGGCAGATAAAAAACGTTACCTGGTAAAACTGTTGCCAAAGATCGAAGACATGCCGGGTGATACTGACGAGATGGACAGTAAAAATATGAACCAGGCCATAGAGCGGGCGATCGATTTTTGCCCGGTGCAATATTTATGGACATTGCGTTATTTTCAAACGCGTCCCGAAGGTGAGGCATCGGTTTATGATTCATGAGGCTATAACGATTGCGCCGATGAGCGGCGTGCAGACTGAAAAACGTTTATTGAAAAAGCTGAAACATAAGGTCGGCGAAGCTATCTTGCGATATAACATGATCGAAGATGGTGATCGTGTCATGGTCTGTCTGTCCGGTGGTAAAGACAGTTTTACCCTGCTGGAACTGTTGATGGTGCTGCAGAAGAAAGCGCCGATTTCTTTTGAGCTGGTGGCCGTTAATCTCGATCAGAAGCAACCGGGTTTTCCTGAGCATATCCTGCCGGGCTATCTTGATGAGATAGGTGTCGAATATCATATCGTCGAGCAGGATACATACAGTATCGTCAAAGAAAAAATACCTGAAGGTAAAACGACCTGTGGTTTATGTTCACGGCTGCGCCGGGGTATCTTATATTCATTCGCTGAAAAAATAGGTGCCAGCAAGATCGCGTTGGGCCATCATCAGGATGACATCATCGAAACATTTTTTCTTAATATGTTTTTTAACGGCCAGTTAAAAACCATGCCGCCAAAATTGTTGAGTGACAATAAAAAACATGTGGTGATCAGGCCGCTATCTTTATGCAGGGAGAGTGATATCGTCTCATACGCAGAGATAAAAGGTTATCCGATTATCCCGTGTAACCTCTGCGGCTCTCAGGAGAATATGCAGCGCAAGGTGGTTAAAGGCATGATCCAGAAATGGGAGCAGGAAACACCGGGACGCTCTGAGATGATAATGCGAAGTCTGCAGCATGTGGTGCCGTCGCACCTGGCTGATGATGCGCTTTTTGATTTTGCAAATTTGATGAGAGATGTGAGTTAAACACCATGATCGAGCGAAAGATTTATCACGATGGTCTGCTTGTGATAACAAGGTGCAGCGGCAAAGTAACGACAGATGAACTGATCAAGAGCGAATACTGGATGGTCAATAATTTCGGGGAAAAGATAAAACCGGAATTTAGCCAGATCTTCGATGCGCTAGAGGCTGATACCGAAGCGGTCACGGAGGATGATATACGTCGTGTTGCCCAGATCAATTTAAATCATGGAGAGGAGCGAGGCAGTTTTTCGATGGCTATCCTGGCGGTAAAACCTTATTCAATGGCACTGGCCAGGCTGCACAAGCTGTTATCGGCGGCAGCCAATATCAATGTGGAAATTTTTAGTGATATTGACACCGCCTATGAATGGCTGGGTGTGCCACGTCCGAGTTCTGAATGAGAGGTCTGTGGGTATGGAGATTTAGGTGCAGACTCGTCGCACCGCCACCCTGGCTCTTTGCGACATACCGCCCATCCATGGGCATCGTCGCACCGCCATCCCTGGCTCTTTGCGACATACCGTTCATCCTTGAACATAAAAAAACCCCAACGAAGAGTCGGGGTTTTTGGTCCTTGCTTGGTGATGAGCCTCGCGCTATAGCTGTTCCATTTGATTCCAGATCCGTAGAAAAATTTCCTAATCCGTGTAAACTAAAGATTCCTTAGTCCTTATCCGTGTCAAAACTCCGTAAGCTACCTATATCCCTATGTCCATGATCGGCTCTATCCTTGTGTCCATGATGAGTATTATGGCTGTATCACCCGGTTTCTGCTATCAGCAGAAGAAGGAAGCTGTTGTAGGGAAATTCCTACAAAGAATTATATTAACTCTCAGGCACGGTATAAGAATCGTCCCGTTGCCGACAGGTTGTGTATGATTGCTTTGCTGCAGCGCGTTAAATCGGCATCAGTAACGGTCGATCAAAAAACCATTGCCGGAATCGAGCAGGGTTTGCTGGTATTGCTCGGCGTAGAAAAAAAAGATGAACCTGACTGTGTCGAACGGCTGGCAGAAAAAATACTGAAATACCGCGTATTTGCTGACACAGAGGACAAGATAAACTTGAGTGTCCTTGATGTCCGGGGCGCCGTATTGATGGTGCCGCAGTTTACCCTGGCAGCCGATACACAAAAGGGGCTGAGACCGAGTTTTTCAAATGCGGCAACGCCAGAAAAAGGATTAGCCATGTTTAACCAACTTATTGATATAATGCACGTAAAAGGTGAATCATCGGGACATGATCTACCGGCCGACTGGTTGCAGACAGGGCAATTTGGTGCTGATATGGCAGTCGAATTAGTTAATGACGGGCCGGTAACCTTTACGTTAAATATTTGATTCAGAACAACTTAACTCTATATAACGGAGATAAAATGACGCAACGTCAGGCGAGTGTTGAACGCAATACACTGGAAACGCAGATTCAGGTAAAACTGAATCTGGATGGCACGGGTGAATGTAACCTGGATACTGGCGTGCCTTTTCTTGAACACATGCTCGACCAGGTGGCGCGTCATGGTCTGATCGATCTTGAGATCACAGCAAAGGGTGATCTGCACATCGATGCGCACCACACGGTTGAAGATATCGGTATCACGCTAGGCCAGGCGGTTGCCCAGGCGGTTGGTGATAAAAAAGGTATCGTGCGTTACGGCCATGCCTATGTACCGCTCGATGAAGCGCTGTCACGTGTAGTGATCGATTTTTCAGGCCGCCCCGGTTTGGAATATAATGTCAAATTCGAGCGTTCGAGTATCGGTGAATTTGATGTTGACCTGTTTCACGAGTTTTTTCAGGGGTTTATCAACCACGCCAATGTCACACTGCAT
>DAOVJH010000483.1 GCA_030673345.1 Pseudomonadota bacterium | reverse complement strand
CCGATGAAAATCGTTTTCACCGACAACATTGCCAGCGTTGAAGGCGAGCACTGGGACACGCTGGCCGGCGATTCCAATCTCTTCATCCAGCACGACTTCCTGCTGGCACTCGAACAGCATGACTGCCTGGAACAATGGGGCTGGTACCCGCAACACTGTTTACTCTATGATGATGAAACACTCATCGGTGCCAGCCCTGCTTACATAAAAAACAATTCTTATGGAGAATTTGTCTTTGACTGGGCGTGGGCAGACGCATACCAGAAAAACGGTCTCGACTATTACCCGAAACTTGTCACTTCGATCCCGTTCACACCAGCACAGGGACCTCGCCTGCTGGCAAGCCAGAACCACATCGATAAAACAGGCGCCCCCGTAGATCAAGACAGCATCAAAAAAGGTTTGATCAATGCATTGATCGCTTTTAGTGAAAAAAACAATTTTTCATCTGCACATTTCTTATTCTGTGAAAATAATGACATCAAACTACTGTCCGATGCAGATCTGATGTTACGTTACGATTATCAGTTTCACTGGAGCAATAACAACTATCAATCTTTCGATGATTTCCTCTCACGCCTCACTTCGAAACGCCGCAAAAATATCCGTCGTGAACGTAAAAAAGTTTCGCAGTCTGATGTACGGATAGAAGTTATCCATGGCGACCAGCTTAGCGATGAGCAATGGGATACGTTATACAGCTATTACCGCGTCACTTTTATGAAAAAATCCGGCACCCCAACCCTGACCCTCGACTTTTTCAAGGCAGTCTCGAACAAGATACGTGCTATCTTTGCTTATCATGAAAACCGAACCGTTGCCGCTGCGATCTGTTTCGAAGGAAAAGACAAACTGTATGGCAGACACTGGGGCTGTAGCGATGATTATGACAGTCTGCATTTCGAGGTATGTTATTACACAGGCATCGAATATTGCATCGAGAACCAGCTGCAGACCTTCGAACCGGGGGCGCAGGGTGAGCACAAGATCTGGCGCGGTTTCCTGCCGACCAGGACGCAATCAGCACACTGGATTGCTAACGCAGACTTCAGAAGTGCTATACAGGACTTCTTGCAAAGAGAGACCTTAGCAATGGAAAACCACGGCAGATTACTTTTAGAATCATCGCCGTTTAAATAACACGTGCAAGATTTCTCATATTCATTCGAAATGACATAAAATAAGCTTGAGCTACCTGAAATAAATTTGAATTACCAAAGCAAATTAACTGTCATCTCGAACGATTTTCGTGAGAGATCTTAAAACGATGTCACAGATTCCCTGGTTAGAAGATACTGGTTTCAAGTTTCCCGATGCGAGCACGGCGTTAACCGAACCTGACGGTCTACTCGCCGCCAGCGAGCGACTGACACCAGAACTGGTTATCGAAGCTTACCAGCAAGGCATCTT
>DAOVJH010000345.1 GCA_030673345.1 Pseudomonadota bacterium | reverse complement strand
TGTAAGTGATAACTATGTGACAGAAAAACACCATTTTCATGATGTCAGTTCTAATGGTGCCAGTTGCATTGCCTGTCACATGCCGGCTAAAACCTATATGGGAGTTGATGAGCGTAACGATCACAGTTTTCGCATTCCTCGACCTGACCTGTCGCAAGAGCTAGACGCAAAAAATATGGCGATGGAAGATAGGCTACCTGATGCCTGCACCAATTGCCATAAGCTTAAAAGTGCTCGATGGGCGGCCGGTGCTATAAAGAAATGGTATGGCGAAACGCCTGAAGGTTACCAGCAGTTCACCCCGGCTTTGTTTGCTATCGAAAGACAGAGTGAGCAGGCTTTAAGTGAAATATACAAAACACTGCTCGGCGAAACACCGGAGATCGCCAGGGCAAGCATGGTCAGCCACCTCGGTGAATATCCGAGCAGGCAGACATTGATGACCAGCCTGCAGATGCTCAGATCGGGTGATGCGGACATTCGCCGTGCGGCATTGCAGTCACTGGAAGCCTTTCCCATACAGCATAGTCTGAAACATATATTCCCTGCACTTAAAGACCCGGTCAAAACCGTTCGCCTGGAAGCAGCAAGAATATTATTAAGCATACCGCAGGGTACTATGCCTGAGGAGCAGAAGACGCTGCTGGACAAAGTGACAGAAGAATATCGGCAAAGTCTCTTATTCGTGGCAGAACGTCCAGAAGCCCAGTTGGCATTGGCGCAACTCTATCAGAGCAAGGGAAAAATAAAACAGGCAGAAGCAGCGCTACAGGCGGCGCTGACACTGCAGGATCAATATGTACCCGCCTATGTTAACTACGCAAGCTTTTTGCAGAAACAGGGTAGAGAAGATGAGGCCTATGAGCTGCTGAAAAAAGGCATAAAGAAAACTAAAGCGGCGGCTTTATCTCATTCGCTGGGTTTATGGTACGTGCGTAAAAAGGAAAATGATAAGGGCCTGGAATATCTGCAGCAAGCTGCTGAGATGGAGGCTGATAATGCCAGGTATCAATATGTTTATGCGGTCGCAGTGGCTGATAAAAAACCTGAGCAGGCCATCAGAATACTTGAACTATCTTTGCAGAAACATAGCGGGCACCTCGATACCCTGGCAGCCCTGATGAGCTATTCTCAACAAATGGGTGATCAGCTTAAGGCTGAAAAGTACCGCAGCAAGATCGATAGAGTAATGAATGCTGACCTGAATAAGTTGAAGTGAGTTTGTTTGTGTTCTCTGGCATGCTCAAAAATGGCACCTCCGCATCACTGGGGTGTTTACCGTATTGGTGATAGTGAGAATTCACCCGGTGGTCACCGGGTAGCGACTGCACTCTGGAGTGCGGGCGATATAACGGTAGCCGTACCTGATGGTGGTGTCGGTGCCAGCGGTAAGTTCGGCATCACCGGCGTGGGTCAGGGCTCAATGGTCATCCGTGCGGATTACCCTGGCTTTTCTGCTGACTATGGACTAAATGTTTATTGATATGGAGTAGCCCGTTAAGTTAATTTGATAAGCAGGAGCAGGGCAGGCCTGTTTAACGATGGTTATCTTATAAATCATAACCCAGGCCGATCAGAAATCTTAAGTCATCCTGTTCCGGCGTGATATTGTTTTCATCAGCGACCGGGCTGCGGACCCTGTCCCAGACGAGTGATACATCGAAGTCGAGTTTATCGGTTAATTCAGTTTCTACAGTAAATATCGAGTGGTGTGAGTAGTTGCCAGTCGTTTCGCCGCCCAGTGTCATCTTGTAACTGCCTTCCAGATCGACCATGCTGTTTAATTCGATATCAAACTTTGTGCCTAATATCAGTGTTAATGCTTTGTCTTCCGAGGCCTGACCTGGCTGTACGCTGTCGAATACCGTTGACTGGTATGCCGGGCCGGCAGATACTTCCCATTCAGTCCTGTCGTTATTTATCAGGTTGTAACCGATGCCTGCACCGACATAGATGCGCCGCTCTATGTTCTGAAATGGGTCGCGGAAATATTCTGTAGTAATCGGTGTGACGAATAAGTTACGGGTGATGAAGATGTCGTATGTCTGGTTGAGGCGATGATTGTTTATGGTCTTAGTGTTTTCTATCGCCGTAAAATTGCCGAGGTAGTCAAAGATGAGCCGGGAGTAAATGGTTTTTCGCCTGATGCTAAACTTCGAGGTGAAGTCTGTCTGGTCGGTATTGCCGCGGCGTATATTCACGCTGAATGTGATCTCGGAAGACCAGTTGTTGATCTCTTTATCCTTACCTGAAGCGATAGTCAAAAGTTTGCTGCGTTCAAATACCTGGTCATCATAATCAGTGCTGACGGTGATGGTCTTTTGCGTGATTTCGATAGTGCCCGCGGCATCGATGCTGCCGTCGAAGCGTAAACGGTATGGGTCAGCACTTTTTATGTATTTAACCTTCTCCCATTCGATGACCAGTTTATCGAGTTCATCGCTGTCAAATTCCAGGTCATCTTTCTGCATGGCGATGATGCGGCCTCTCAACCATTCGCCTGAAGTTAATTGCAGCCAGTCGGCATCGACGCGTTTCGGACGTGCATCTGACCAGTCCTCCAGTTGTTCATCCAGCATCTGTTGTTGTGATAGGTCTGCTGGCAGTGCACTCATTTCTTGCTGTGGTTCGATAACTGCAATATCGGGTTCTGCCTGTTTCTCAGCCGCTGGTGCGATTGTAACGTCAGGTTTTTCATCCTCAATGACAGCTTCGGTT
>DAOVJH010000398.1 GCA_030673345.1 Pseudomonadota bacterium | reverse complement strand
CGTTTGCTATGGGTATGCAGACCAAAACAGAACAGACGGAGCAGGCGCTGACCCTGCTGGATCAGCAGTTGAGAAAATATGTTGCTGATGGACCTGAAAAAGATGAACTGGCAGCCAGTATGAGCAATATAACCGGCGGTTTTCCGCTGAATATTGATAGTAATAGCAAGCTGCTCGAATACATAGCCATGATCGGTTTCTATGATCTGCCGATTGATTATCTGGACCGTTTTATCGATAACATCAACGCTGTCGATGTGGAGATGATCAATGATGCGTTAAAGCGGCGAGTTCATCCCGACAGGATGGTGACTGTTGTTGTTGGTAAACAACAACAAAATGAAAAATGAAAAATGAAAAACAAGTAAGAGATGGGCTGGTTGCAAGATCGGACCAAGAAAATACAATATTGGGTTTCGCGATCTCTCATAGGTGAGTGGGAAATAAAGAGTGAAAACTGGCTCATGCAGAATTATTGGCGGCAGATGGCGCGGTCGAAAAATAAAATTTGATGATGCAGAAGGTCTGCGGCCGACGACGGACCGAATCCGTGAGACGTTGTTTAACTGGTTGCAGCCTTATATCCATCAGAGTCGCTGCCTGGATGTTTTTGCCGGCAGCGGTGTACTGGGTTTTGAGGCGCTGTCACGTGGTTCATCTGAAGTCGTTTTCATCGAGAACAACAAGAAAACGGCCAGCGGGCTTAATGAAAATATCTGCGCACTCGATGCGAAGAATACAACCGTGATTCAGCAGGACGCCCTGGTCTGGTTACAGTCAGTGCATAAAAATAAGCAGTTCAGAGAGCGGTTTGATCTGGTATTCCTTGACCCGCCATTTCATGCTGAGCTTCTGACGAAGAGCGGTGCCTTGCTGAACAGCAGTGGATGTTTGGCCGAAGATGCCATAATCTATATAGAACATAATATCGATGAAGATATTGCGATACCTGATAACTGGGTTAATTTAAAAGAAAAAAAGGCCGGTCAGGTGGCTTATAAACTATTTGAGAGCCGTGCTGATAGTGAGGCTTGATAGATGCAGGGGTTAATATGACAGTCGTGGCGGTTTATCCGGGAACTTTTGATCCGATTACCAATGGGCATTCTGATCTAGTGCAGCGCGCCGCGAGTCTGTTCGATCGGGTGATCGTGGGGATTGCGGCAAATCCCAGTAAAACGCCTTTATTTGATTTAGCGCAACGCGTTGCCATGGCCGAGCAGGTATTATCGCGGTTTGAAAATGTTGAAGTCTGCGGTTTTTCTGATCTCCTTGTCGATTTTGTCAAAATAAAAAACGCTAAAGTGATTTTACGTGGTCTGCGAGCAGTATCGGATTTTGAATATGAGATGCAGCTTGCCAGTATGAATCGGCATCTGGATAACTCTCTCGAGACGGTATTCATGACGCCGAGTGATGAGACCAGTTTTATTTCAGCATCATTGGTTAAGGAAATTGCGTTACATGGCGGTGATGTATCGCAATTTGTCCATGAAAGGATTGTGGATGCTCTCGATTCTGTTAAGAATAAAATACCGCGTTAATTATAGAAATAAAGAAGTTAGTTATGGCGTTAATGATTACTGATGAATGCATCAATTGTGATGTCTGTGAACCAGAATGTCCCAATGAAGCAATCACCCCGGGTGATGAGATCTACGAGATCGACCCAAACCTGTGTACCGAATGTGTCGGGCATTATGAAACATCTCAGTGTGTAGAAGTATGCCCGGTTGATTGTATTCCGCTGGATCCTGATCATCAGGAGTCGCAGGAAGAGCTCATGGAAAAATATAATATTCTTACGGCTAATAAATAATCTTTTTTACCTCACCTGCCAGGTGTTAAAGCTGCTCCCACGTGCAGGGCTTTTAAGCCCGCTGTTTCTGCGTTATGCTTCGCAAGAAGGAAACCATCACTAAATCATTTTAATTACATCCAGATTCGATATATGAACAGATTTGTTCAAAACGTTTGTTTTACCATTATCGTTCTTTTATACCCGGTCACGGGTATCGCCCTAACTTCCCCTGAAGATGATGTCAAAGAGCGTTGCAGTTCGCAGGCAGCTATCGCCAGTGCGCATCCACTGGCTACGCAGGCTGGTATCGATATTCTTGAGCAGGGCGGCAATGCATTTGATGCCGCCGTCGCCGTTACGGCAGTACTCGCCGTAGTAGAGCCGTATTCATCAGGTATCGGAGGCGGTGGCTTTTATCTGTTGCATCAGGCGAAAAGCGATAATTATGTAATGCT
>DAOVJH010000266.1 GCA_030673345.1 Pseudomonadota bacterium | reverse complement strand
TGCAGGAGCGCTGAAGTCGGACCGCATCACTCACACCATGTGAGTGAACAGCTTGCAAAACATTCAACCTGATTAACCCTGGAATCATCAGTGTTAGTAGATTCACATTGTCACCTCGACTGTATCGATTTATCTGATTTTGATAACAGCTTCGATAAGCTAATTCAGCATACGCAGGCAGCGGGTGTTGAACACATGTTGTGCGTATCTATCAACCTCGAAAAATATCCTGGCATGCTGGAAACAGTACGGGACTATCCGAACATTTCTGTTTCTGCCGGTCTGCACCCGATGGCCGATGAAAGCGATGAGTTTTCGGCTGAATACCTGACAGAGCTGGCGAAGGATGAAAAGGTCGTTGCAATCGGTGAAACAGGACTGGACTATTACTACCATAAAGACAATCCGCAATGGCAGCAGGATCGATTTCGCGCGCATGTACAGGTCGCGAATAAGGTAAAAAAACCGGTGATCATACATACGCGCGATGCAGGGGATGATACCCTGAAAATACTGCAGCAGGAAAATGCTGAAGCATGTGGCGGTGTGATACATTGTTTTACCGAAACACAGGATTTTGCAAACAAGGCGATAGAGATGGGTCTTATGATCTCTATCTCAGGTATCGTGACATTTCGTAATGCGGATGCTCTGCGTGAGATAGCTAAAACTATTCCTGATGATCACTTGCTGATCGAAACAGATTCGCCTTATCTGGCCCCCGTTCCTCATCGTGGCAAACAGAACCAGCCAGCCTATGTGCATCAGGTCGCTGAAACACTGGCAGAAATCAGAAATACCAGTGTCGAATCGATTGCAGAAATATCCCGTAATAATTTCTACCGTTTGTTTAATGTAACCCGGCAAAACACTCAGGTTGAACGATAGCATGTTTGATTTTATATTCGGTTCGGATCCTAAACAGTCGCTGCGCATGTTGAGACATCTTGCCGGGGTACTGTCCCTGTTCGCATTTACTCTGTTAGGTATTTTATTTTATAACAATGATCTATTCTCGATAGACGAAGAAACATTTACCAATATCCTGGCATTTTTCTGGATAGGTGTGTTTGTATTTACGATAATAATCCGCAGCGGTCTGAATAAAAAATACACAGACCCAAGTCTTACCGTCCCGCAACTGTTATGGGGAACATGCTTTTTGCTAACGACCATTTATCTATTAAATGAATGGCGTGGCTTACTGTTGATAGCCTATTTTGGCATGTTAAGTTTTGGCTTTTTTAGACTAAAATTTCGTGAGTTTTTATCGTTATCGCTGTTTGCGATATTTGGCTATGCACTGATCATCTTATATATTTTTGTATATGAGCCTGATCGTATCGTTATAAAACTTGAACTGGCTCAACTGGTGGTTTTTGCGTGCACGGTCGCAGTAATGTTATATACGGGTTCATCAATAAATCGTTTAAGAGAGCAGACAAAAGAACAATATATTGCGCTCAATGAAGCACTGGAGATCAATCAGAAATTAGCGACCACGGATGATCTAACCGGTTTATACAATCGCCGGTATTTTATGGAGAAGCTGTCACAACAGAAAGCACTGTCTGAACGCGACGACTCTGATTTTGTCGTGTTTTACTGTGACCTCGATCGTTTTAAACACATCAATGATACCTTTGGTCATCACACTGGCGATATAGTCTTACAGAAGTTTGCAGAAATACTTAAATTATCCATTCGTGAGATTGATTATGCCGCACGTTTTGGCGGTGAAGAGTTTGTATGTTTGCTGGTAAATACTGACATAGGAAACGCAAAGAAAGTGACAGAACGTATCCGTGAGAGTCTGTCTTCCTACAACTTCAGCGATATCGCGCCTTCACTGCATTCGACTGTATCGATAGGAATTTCAAACTTTAAACAATTTAACACCATTCAGGAAACCCTGGTGAGTGCTGATCATCGTATGTATCGTGCCAAGCAGATGGGGCGAAATAAAGTTGTTTTTACTGATCAGGATGATGCAGAGGAAAATAGCGATACTGTAACCTGATGATTACATGTAGTAGCCGGCAGATGAATGTAACTATAGAGGTAACCTCTGCAGTTGAGATTTAGCTGACAATCAAAAGATTTAAAAGCGATTTACCACAGAGGCACAGAGGGCACAGAGAAAAGCCTTTTTTTATTTGGTGTCATCCTGAACGCCAGTGAAGGATCTTGAGACATGTGCACCATGATTGGCATGGTGCATAAGATCCTTCCATTACGCTACGCTTCAGTCAGGATGACATTCGAAGCATTTTTAGCTTTTCTCTGTGCCCTCTGTGCCTCTGTGGTGAATAAGCTTTTGACTTTGTTTCTTCCTTTTATATTTTTGACCATCCTTCATCTTTCTTAAAGCGCTCACCAAACTTCGACTGTAGTTGATCCATCGTCTTACCCAGTTTATCAGTGCCGCAGTTTCTTATATATTCCAGTGGTCCGCCTCTGAATGGTGCAAAACCGGTTCCGAAGATAACGCCTGCATCGATTAGATCTTTTTCATCTACGATGCCTTCACGCAGACAGGCGGTCGCTTCATTGACTAACCGCATGACAAGTCTGTCCTGTACTTCCTGGGGATTTGGATAGGAAGCGTTTTTGTTTCTGACCGGTTTGTTGCCTTTGTATCTATAAAAGCCTTCACCCGTTTTCTTGCCGAGTTTTTTATCAGAAAGTTTTTTCAGGTTATCAGGCAAGGGCATGCCGAGCGCTTCAGATAAAATATTGGCAACTGATTTGCAGATATCAAGCCCAACCGTATCGGCGAGTTCTATAGGGCCCATAGGCATACCATAGTCGGTAGCAGCTTTATCGATGACTTCGGGTGCTATGCCTTCGTCGACCATGGTGACTGCTTCAAGAATGTACGGCATCAATATCCTGTTGACTAAAAAGCCGGGAGAACTTTTTACGGCTAAAGGTAGTTTTCCGATGTTTTTACCAAACGCCAGTGCTTGCTGAACGACTTTTTCATCAGTTTCGTTGCCGCGTATTATTTCGACCAGCGGCATCAGGGCGACCGGGTTGAAGAAGTGTAAACCGACGAGTCGGCCGGGATTTTTTAGACAGGAACTCAGATCTTCTAGTTTGATGCTCGAGGTGTTGGTCGCCAGGATAGCATCCGCTTTCATCTTAGGTTCGATGGCTTCATACAGAGAGCGTTTGACCGCAACATCTTCGAAGATCGCTTCGATGATGATATCTGCACGGTGAACACCACTGCCGCGATGGTCTGCCATCAGACGGTCGTTTGCATCGCGTATCGCACGCCTGTCGCGTTTAAACTTCTTCTTGAACGAATATTGTGCACGTTTGATAGTCTGAGCCAGCCTTTCAGGATCCTGGTCCTGTACGGTCACAGAATAGCCCTGTATCGCACACCATGATGCGATGTC
>DAOVJH010000388.1 GCA_030673345.1 Pseudomonadota bacterium | reverse complement strand
CTCCGCATCAGCAAGCCATCAAAGCGGTGTTATTATCATGGGCTTTCTGTGCCAGCTGTCTGAGCGTTTTCTGCGAGTTTTTTCACAGCATGATACCGGCAGTGCATCGATGGGGACCCCGTGCTTTTTACGGGGCGCCAGGTGTAGCGACGGCTTTTTTGGTTACTTTTTTAGCTGCTGAAAAAAGTGACTCGCCCGCGGTGCGAATACCGCAATGCCTAACTAAACACCTACCGTAACTATTGCTTAACCTATCCCTAACTCAAGCTACTTCAGTTAAACCTACAACAAGATCGCGGAATAAAGTTCCGCTCCTACAAAGAAAGCAGGACGGAAGCTAACTACGAGCTCTCAACACCAACAACCCAACCACTCTCCCCATCACCCACAGCAAACCTCTTAGAAACCCAGAGCCCCGCAACCGCAATAAGTTCATCCCCAAGATAAACCAGCGGAATAACATCCCTCTCCCACGGTGGAACATTTGCTTCCTGAAACAATTTTTTTAAACTTTGGGAATGCCGACGACCAGCAGGATGAAATTTCTCGCCACCCTTACGATAACTTATCGTCAATGTCTCATCTAACAGGTCTTTACTTAAGCCTTCACTAACTGTTTTTTCCACACTAAGTTGAATGTTTAATTCAGACAGCTCTATCGGTGATGATGGATTCCAGCTTTGTTCCTTTTTAATTTTCGATTCATCTCTTATTTTTATTAGATATAAAGTTTCCTGGTACCTTCTGAAGGCATACCCTGAAAAAAATATCTCAGGATTTGCATCAGGCTGCGTATTAATAAGCGAACGCTCAATCTCCTCGAGCAGCTTCCGCGTCGGCTGGCTTTCGAGTATTACGATTATCCAGTAACGCAGCAGGTTCAATAATCGTGGAGATGATAAACGCTGCAAGACATCCATCGATAACATCGAGACTACACCAAAGACGTAAACGTTTAACGGACTGTTACGGGTTACCATTGCACTAGCCAGATCGATACTCGCCATGTCTTCGAGTACCTGCAGGTTATTTGACTGCATGCTCGCCACCGTTGATAAACCTGCAGCCAATTCAGGCCAGCGATTTTCCAGCAACGGTAATACATCTTTCCTTAAAAAGTTTCGATCAAAAGCCGTATCCTGATTACTTGGATCTTCTATCCAGCGCAGATCTCTCTCACCGGCAAATCTTTCGATCTCTTTTCTTGTGAATGATAACAATGGCCGGATATGGACATATTCACCGAACTGTTTATATGCAGGCATGGATGACAGGCCTGCTGATCCAGCAGAACGGAATAGCTGCAATAATAACGTCTCTGCCTGGTCATTAAGATGCTGCGCAGTAACAAGGCACTCACCTTGCGTTAGATTATTCTGTAGCGCCTGATAACGTGCATTGCGTGCAGCCTCTTCCGGACTCGTTCCCTGTTTTTGTTTTGCGTCGACATAGATAACATCGAGCGGTATCTCTAATTGCTCACAGGTATCCTGACAGTGCTCTACCCAGTCATCCGCTACAGCCTGTAAACCATGATGAACATGCACTGCGCGCACGGACGCACCGATCTGTTTGAAACAGTACAACAGTACGAGTGAATCGACACCGCCGCTGTAGGCGACGATATAATTTTTATCAGCAGATGGTTGATATAACGATTCCAGAGATGTTTGAAACCGTTTAAGGAATGACATAGTCAGTGGCAGGGTTACCTGCCTATGCTGTTGATTCTTCCAGATACTCACCGTAAGAGGTCAGACGTCTATAGCGTTCTTCGAGCAGTTTTTCTAAACCCATCTTTTCGAAACCTTCCAGGCCATCGATCAATGCCTGTTTGAGATTGCGTGCTGTCTCATCGACATCTCGATGCGCACTACCCAAAGGTTCGCGGATAATCTGATCGATCAGGCCCGCATCCTTTAATTTTTTCGCCGTGATACCCATGGCTTCGGCAGCGATAGATGCTTTCTCTGCACTCTTCCACAAGATAGTCGCACAGCCTTCTGGTGAGATGACTGAATAGGTACTGTACTCCAGCATCATGACGCGGTCACCAACGCCGATCGCAAGTGCACCGCCAGAACCGCCCTCACCGATAACCGTACAGATGACCGGTGTCTGTAGGTCAGCCATCTCAAACAGGTTGCGTGCGATAGCTTCTGACTGGTTACGTTCTTCAGCACCGATGCCAGGATAAGCGCCGGGAGTATCGATAAAGGTGATAACAGGAATACGGAAACGTTCTGCCAGCTTCATCAGGCGCAGTGCTTTGCGGTAACCTTCTGGTCTTGGCATACCAAAATTACGGCGAATATTTTCTTTGGTATCACG
>DAOVJH010000201.1 GCA_030673345.1 Pseudomonadota bacterium | reverse complement strand
TTTTTTACATTCGCTTTTCATTTTTCATCTTTCATTTTCGATTGAAAAGAGAATAGTATGGGTAAACCTACAGGTTTTAAAGAGTTTAAGCGTAAGACGGAAGATTATCGTGAAGTCAATCTTCGGGTAAAAGACTATGGTGAGATCTTTACCGGTACGCATGATATCGAGCACCTTAAAAATCAGGGTGCGCGCTGTATGGATTGCGGTGTCCCATTCTGTCAGTCTGATAACGGTTGCCCGGTAAATAACCTGATCCCTGAGTGGAATCACCTGGTTTATACGGAACAGTGGCAGACTGCTTTAAACCGTTTACATAAGACCAATAATTTTCCGGAGTTTACCGGTCGTGTTTGCCCTGCACCCTGTGAGGGTTCCTGTGTCTTAGGTATTACTAACCCGGCAGTGACCATTAAGAATATCGAGAACGCGATCGTCGATAAAGGTTTTGCTGAGGGATGGATCAGTGCAACTCCGCCAGAAAATCGCACAGGTAAAAAAGTAGCGGTAATCGGTTCGGGGCCTGCTGGCCTGGCTGCAGCAGCACAACTGAACAAAGCTGGCCACAGTGTTACCGTCTATGAACGTGCTGATCGTATCGGTGGGTTGTTGATGTACGGCATTCCAAATATGAAACTGGGCAAAGATGTCGTGCAGCGTCGTGTTGACCTGTTAAAAGAAGAAGGCGTTACTTTTGTTACCAATGCAGATGTCGGTGGCAGTGGTGCCATGGCTGAAGGAACAAGGGCTGTCGATGTAAAACAGCTGCAACAGGAGAATGATGCATTGTTGTATGCGACCGGTGCAACCAGGGCGCGCGATCTTGAGATTCCTGGCCGTGAACTGAAAGGTGTTCACTTTGCGATGGAGTTTCTTACAGCCAACACCCGTGTTTTACTAGACTCGGGCCAGCTCGATCCAGATCTGAATGATGCCAACATTATTTCGGCAAAGGATAAAAATGTAATCGTAATCGGTGGCGGTGATACTGGTACCGACTGTATAGGTACATCGTTACGCCATGGCTGTAAGTCGATGGTTAACTTTGAGCTGTTACCTCAGTCACCGGCTGAGCGTGCTGAAGATAACCCATGGCCACAGTGGCCGTTGATCCACCGTATCGACTATGGTCATGAGGAAAGTACCGATAGGTTTGGCCGGGATCCGCGTGAGTACCGTATTCTGACTAAAGAGTTTATCGATGATGGAAATGGAAATGTTTCTGGTGTGAAAATCGTCGAAGTGCGATGGGCTAAAGTTGATGGGCAGTGGAACATGGAAGAGGTTGAAGGTACAGAAAAGGTATGGGATGCTGATCTGGTCCTGTTGTCCATGGGTTTCCTTGGACCTGAACATTATGCCAGTGATGTTATTGATATCGAATATGATGCACGTTCAAACTATCAGGCGGAGCATGGTGTATACACGACAAATGTCGAAGGTGTGTTCACAGCAGGCGACTGTCGTCGTGGCCAGTCTCTGGTGGTGTGGGGAATCAACGAAGGTCGTGAAGCGGCTCGCGAGATTGACCGTTACTTGATGGGCGATTCTTTGTTACCTTAATGGTTTAACACATAAGCCGAAAATAAAAAAAGCGACATTTAATATGTCGCTTTTTTTATGGAATTATTTAATACTTATTACGCAGAGGCATTAATTACAGTTTTTTTTTGCTCGTATTGATCCAGGAATTTATCCAGTATCTGCTCCGAGCCATTCTCGAAGTCAATGAATGCCAGGTTCAACATGTACTCATCTTGCGACATTCTCTGAACAGACATCATACGGCAGTTCGCATAAAGTTTTTTTGTTTCATCATCACCTATCGGTAACTCGGTGACGGCCTTTATACGCATGTGGCTTACGGCATGGCTCTGGATGCCACGGGGCTCAATCTCATCAGTCACCCAGCTATCACAGATAATTTGCAGGCCGCAGCTGGAAATATTACGCGTGTTTACCGTTAGAACGTTTCCAGAGCCAAGAACCAGATCCACGGTGAGCTTGATCTCATAACGTGGTGTTTGTCTTCTTTCTTTGGCGCCTGGTATATCTATAATCATGATCAAATAACGAAAAGTTAACTTACTGCATCAATTGTAGTAAATATATGGATAATTAGTCATTTTATCAACATTTTGTTGTTTTGTCTGACAAATGGTCATGTTTGAGTCTGTGTCTAAGAAAATATATAAGCTTGTGTACATGCTAATATTCGCATGCTAATTTTTGAGGTAGTAAGCCAGCTTGAATGCCATTTCAGGTGCCTCATTTCAACATATTATATTTCAGGGGAGATTTTGTGATGCCAGAGGAACTATCAGTAGAGAAAACACTATCGGTTATAGATAACGTCGATATCCAGCAGTTAATTGAGACATATGTACTGCCATGGGCGATAAACATAGTGATGGCTCTTGCTATATTTATCATTGGTAAATTTGTCGTAGGGATGCTGGTCAAATTGGCTAAAAAAGTCATGCTTAAAGCAAAAGTTGATAATATCCTGATTAATTTTATCGCTTCGATCGTTAGCACGATATTACTGCTGTTCGTCGTTATTGCTGCTTTGGACCAGTTAGGCGTCGAAACGACATCGCTGATCGCTTTGATCGGTGCTGCAGGTTTGGCCGTTGGTCTGGCATTGCAGGGTACGCTGCAAAACCTCGCTTCAGGCGTTATGCTGATTATTTTCAGACCATTTAACGATGGCGATTTTGTTGAAGCGGCGGGTGTATCCGGTGTTGTCGAAGAGATCGGCATCTTTACTACCACCATGCGCACCGGCGATAATCGCGAGATCATCATTCCGAACGGTGAGATTTTTGGTGGCACGATTACTAACTATTCCAAGCGTGCAACACGCCGTGTCGACATGGTCTTTGGCATCGGTTATGACGATGACATCAAAAAAGCAAAAGACATCATCAGCAAGATCCTGGAAGAGGATGATCGCATCTTAAGTGATCCTGCTCCCCTGGTTGCAGTCGGTGAACTTGCTGACAGTAGCGTTAATTTTAATGTGCGTCCATGGTGTAACACGGCTGAATACTGGAACGTGTATTTCGATACCCATGAAAAAGTTAAACTGACGTTTGATGCAGAAGGTATCTCGATTCCATATCCTCAGATGGATGTGCATCATGATAAGGCAGCATAAACAAAGTTTGAGAAAAATGTAAAAGGAAAATAAAATGAATAAAAGATATCGTTGGTTGATTCTGGCAAGTTTGGTTGCCCTGACGGGAAACGCATTTGCTGAAGAGGCTAAATCAGTAGAAAAGTCGCCGTGGACTAGTTCGGTAGAACTCGGCTTTATTCGTACAACGGGTAATACTGAAACACAGAATACGACGGCTAAAGGTGACGTAATCTATGAGGTCGAAAAGTGGCGTCATACAGGACACGCGGAAGCATACGGCTCTGAAGCGAAAAATCAGACCACGGGTGAAAACGAAGTATCAGCAGAACGATATGAGTTATCAGGTAAGTCAGATTATAAATTTAGTGAACTCGATTATGCTTATGCCCTGATCAAGCTAAAGAAAGACCGGTTTAGTGGTTTCGAGTATGACCATATCGTCTCGGCTGGTTATGGTCGAAAAGCGATCAAGCAGGACAATATGGAACTGGACTTAGAGATCGGTCCTGGTGAAAGGTTCTTTAAAGTTGATGGTGGCCTGTCTGACGAGGAAGCCTTGTTAAGGCTGTCAGCAAAATACTGGTGGCAGATAACAGACAACTCGAAGTTTACCCAGGTGTTAAGTACAGATATCGGTGAACAGATTACTTCAAGTGAGTCTATTACAGGTCTGCAGGCTAATATCAATAAAACACTTGCGTTGAAACTTACCTATACGGTGAGGCATAAAACAGAAGTGCCAGTAGGCAATGAGAATACGGATACTGAAGCGGCAGTGACACTGGTTTATAATTTCTAAGTCGTGTTTATGCGGTAAAGAAAAAAGCACTCCTTGTGAGTGCTTTTTTATGGTATTTAGTTTTTCAGCTATACCTGTTTAAAACCTGAAGCCCAGTCCGGCAAAGATTTCTGCTTGCAGGAACAGGTTGCCATTGACCGAGATAGCGCAGCCGCCGTTACAAAAGATAGCGGAGTTGTTGT
>DAOVJH010000046.1 GCA_030673345.1 Pseudomonadota bacterium | reverse complement strand
GCAGCGGGCATCGGCAAGCGCATGCAGTCGGTCATGCCAAAGCAATACCTTTCTTTAAATGATCGCCCTGTAATCGAACATACGATTAACGCCTTACTTCAAAATAAAAACATATCTGGACTGGTTATCGCACTACAGGCTGATGATGCTTACTGGCCAGATATCAAGATCGATTCGCAAAAACCGGTTCTGAGAACAACAGGCGGCAAGGAACGTGCTGATTCTGTATTGAATGCCATTAATGAATTGTTTAACTATGAGCCGTTTGATGCCGGTTCAGACTGGGTTATGGTGCATGATGCGGTTCGCCCCTGTCTGAGACAGCAGGATCTCGATAAGCTGGTCGCCGAGGTGGGTGAGGACGATGATGGCGGTCTGCTGGCTCTGCCTGTACGAGACACCATGAAACGGCAGGGTCCACAGGCAACGGTTGCCGCTACTGTCGAGCGTGAGAAGCTGTGGCATGCACTGACACCGCAGTATTTCCCTGCTGTAACCCTCAAAAATTCGCTTGAAAAAGCACGGCAGGGCGGGCTGGTGATTACGGATGAGTCATCCGCCATGGAGCTAGCCGGATTTTCACCAAAACTGGTACAGGGCCATGAGGATAATATTAAAATCACGCGACCAGATGATTTACGGCTGGCCAGTTTATACCTTCAATCTCAGGAATAAAGAATGAGCCAGGAACAACCCCCTAAATTACCGCCATACCGAATAGGCCACGGATACGACGTGCACCGTTTTGGTGAGGGTGACGCTATCGTATTAGGCGGCGTGAAGATACCGCATCATTCCGGTTTCATCGCACACTCAGATGGTGACGTTTTAATCCATGCATTGTGTGATGCCCTGCTGGGTGGTATTGCGGCAGGTGATATCGGACAGCACTTCCCTGATACGGATGATAAATATAAAAATATCGATAGTTCGGTTTTGCTTGGCCATACAGATCAACTGTTAAAAAATGCGCAGTACGCTATCGTCAATATCGATCTAACCATCGTTGCACAATCGCCAAAAATGGCACCGCACCTTCAGGCAATGATTCAGAATCTTGCTGCTGTCTTAAACATCACGCAAACGCAAATAAACATCAAAGCAACAACGACAGAAACTTTAGGCTTCGCCGGAAGAGAAGAAGGAATTGCAGTACATGCTGTTGCAATGCTTTACAGAAAAGCTGATTAATTGATTAAAATAACGTTTATTACTGTATTTATAGTAAAAAGTGAATTATTTTTTGCAAAAACTATTTACTTTGTTTGAGATAAGTTATAAAACATCATCACGATTTTTATACGTTATTAGTTGCGCATAAAAATTATGCTAAATGTTAACTAAAAAAACAAATCAACAACAGGCAGAGCTGATGTTTCAGGTGTAAGCCAGATGACTGGCTCTGACTAAAGCGAACAATAAGTAAACGTAATTAATAATAAACATCAATCATCAAAGGGCAACATATAATGGTACCTCCAAAAAAGAAAGTTACTAAAAAGAAAGTTACTAAAAAGAAAGCTGCAAAAAAAGCAGTAGCACCAGAAAAGAAAATCAAAGCAATAAAAAACGCTTATACTAAATCAGCACTGTACGCACATATCTCTGAAGACACAGGTCTGGCACGCAAAGACATCGCAAAAGTATTTGAATCATTCGGTGATATTATCGAAGGTCACATCAAAAGCCGTGGCGCAGGTGAGTTTAAAGTGCCTGGTCTGCTGAAAATTAAAGTTAATAAGAAACCAGCAACAAAAGCGAGAAAAGGTGTTCCTAATCCTTTCCGTCCAGGTGAACTCATGGATGTTGCTGCTAAACCAGCACGTAAGGTTGTTAAAGTTCTGCCATTAAAAGCACTGAAGGATATGGCTGCTAAATAGCATCTGCTGTCTAAAATGCTTTACGAGACCCTGTAAGACATTGTTTTACAGGGTTTTTTTATATCCAGGGATGGATAGTATATCGCAAGGAGGCAGGGACGGCGGTGCGAATATTATGTTAAAAACCCAAAAATTACTTTATCTGCACGGTTTCAATAGTTCGCCAGAATCACATAAGGCGCAACTGGTCACTCGGCATATGTCTGACAACAATTGTCTGGATCAATTACTCTGTCCTCAGATACCCGCTGTGCCTGAAGAGGCAAGGCTGTTCCTCGAACAACTGGTCGAAGAAACACTGGAAGATCATCAACTGAATTTTGTTGGCAGTTCACTCGGCGGTTATTACGCGACCTATCTCGCTGAGAAGTACTCAGGTACTGCAACGCTGATTAATCCCTCGGTAAAACCTTATGAAACATTGAGGGCCTTTCTCGGTGAGAACAAGTTTTACTTTGATGAGGGATGCTGGGAGTTTGATGAGTCACATATCCAGCAGCTGGAAGATATGAAGGTAGAAGCGATCACAGAAGCCGAACGCTATCTGGTCTTGTTGCAGACCGGGGATGAAACGCTGGATTATCGTGAAGCGGAATCAAAGTATAGAGATAGCCACTGTATTATCGAACAGGGCGGTGATCATTCATTTGTTGATCTGCAACGTTTTATCCCTAAAATAATGCAGTTTAGTAAAATACTGAAGTGATAGATTTTGTTTAGGATGTTTCTAGGCTATTATTCCTTGTCTCTGCGGTAAGTATTGTTGTTTTTTTGAACGTTAGTTTTATTAGGTATTCTCAATGACCCTTGGCCCATTGATGGTTGATCTGGAAGGTACATCCATCGGCGAAACTGAAAAAGATTTATTACGCCAGCCAGAAGTGGGTGGCGTTATCCTGTTTACACGAAATTTTGAATCAGTCGAACAGATAACGGATCTGGTCGAACAGATTCACAATTTGAAATCACCTAAGATTCTTGTTGCAGTTGACCATGAAGGTGGGCGGGTACAGCGTTTCCATGAAGGTTTTAGCAAGATACCAGCGGCCGCTATTTATGCGAAGACGGCAAAGAATGATCTGCAGACAAGCCGCCAGTTAGCGGAAGATGCAGGCTGGTTAATGGCTGTTGAACTACGTGCCTGCGGTATAGATTTTAGTTTTGCACCGGTGCTGGATCTGGCGCATGGTTTGAGTGGGGTCATCGGTGATCGTGCGTTCCATAGTAAGCCGGCAACAGTCGCTACATTGGCTTATGCCTTTATGCATGGTATGAATAAAGCGGGTATGCAGGCAGTAGGTAAGCATTTCCCCGGGCATGGCGGCGTGGTTGAAGATTCTCATGTAGCGATGCCGGTAGATCACCGTGAGCTCGAAGAATTATTGCGCACCGATATCGTGCCATTTGAAAACATGATAGAAAACAAGCTGGCTGCGATCATGCCTGCACATGTTATCTACGATAAGGTCGATGATAAACCAGCAGGGTATTCATCATTCTGGATAGAAAATATATTACGTCAGCGGCTTGGTTTTCAGGGTGTTGTTTTCAGTGATGACCTATCGATGGAGGCTGCCGGTGTAGTGGGTGGTTTTGGTGAACGAGCAGATGCTGCCCTGACAGCAGGTTGTGATATGGCCCTGGTGTGCAATCATCTCGATGGCGCAATTGAAGCGGCTGAGTATATTAGGGGTTATTCAAATCCAACATCACAACTTCGACTGGTCAGAATGCATGGTGAACGTGACATTAGCTGGGCACAGCTAAAACAGAACGAACACTGGCAGCAAGTTTCTTCTCAGATCGTTGCGTTGAATGAATCACCGGAACTCGAGCTGGATGTCTGAAAAACAATGAAAAACAAAAGTTAAAGATTACAAAAACCTTTACGTGATCAATTACTGTTATCCTGAATATATCTCTAACACATGAAAACATTATGAATAAGAAAAAACTGTTAATTATTATGTCAAATTCTGATCCGGCAAACCCTGAAGGCTGCTATGCACCACTGTTTCAGGCAACGATAGCGGCGGCTTTATCATATGAAGTTGAAGTGGTACTTACCGGGCTTTCAGGGCAACTGGCAATCGGCGATAATGCTGAAAAGGCAGAGGTCAACCTGGAAACACATCGCACACTCTATGACATCATAAAAGAGGCTCACCAGGCAGGGGTTTCCTTTAAGGCATGTAATACCTCGTTAGAGATGGCGGGTAAAGACATGATCGAAGAGGTCGAAGAAAGAGTCGGTGCTGCTCATGTTATCGGTGAAGCGATGGACGAAAACACCGTAACGTTTACTTACTGAAGCAATAGAGCTAACGAACATCTATGCTACCGGATAACTGCAAGCTAGTATTTGATAATGCTGAAATAACCAGTGCGTTAGAGAGACTGGCTGACAAACTCAATCGGCAGTTAGAGAACGAGACACCGGTCGTCTTATGTGTGATGCAAGGCGGGCTTGTTTTCTCCGGGCAGCTGATTCCCAAGCTGCGGTGCATGCTGGAAATTGATTATATCCATGCCACCCGGTACGATAATAAGACCACGGGTAGCGAACTGAAATGGAAAGCTTATCCCGTGACATCACTTGCTGGCCGGACAGTACTGGTGCTTGATGATATCCTGGATGAAGGGCAGACACTTCAGTCTATCGTACAGTATTGTGAGCTGCAGGGCGCCAGCAAGATAGTATCAGCTGTCCTGTTAAGGAAAAAGCATGACCGATGTGTCGATGAAAAATTGACCGATAATATCGCGCTTCACGTAGAAGATCGTTATGTGTTCGGTTTTGGAATGGACTATGACGGAAAGTACCGACAGCTTGATTCGATTTATGCACTGGATGAAAGCCTGATAGAGTAATCTTAAACCGGCCTCCGGTTATCCCAACCTGGTCGATGGAAAAAAACGTGAAACTAGCAATAATTGGCGGAAGCTTGCTCAAAGAGATCGACAGCCTCTCGATGATCTCTGAAGAGCGTATACGGACACCTTTTGGTCAGCCCTCAGATAACTTTGTTACCGGTGAGATAAACGGTCTCGAAGTGGTTTACTTTAACCGTCATGGGGTCTCTCATCACATAGCGCCACACCAGATCAATTACAAAGCAAATATGTTTGTATTAAAGATACTGGATGTGACGCATATCATCGCTATCACCGCGGTAGGCGGCATCACTGAAAAGATGTCACCGATGAAATGGGTGGTGCCAGACCAGATAATCGACTATACCCATGGCCGTATGCACACGTACAACGACAGCAACGATAAAGAAGTACAGCATATCGATTTCAGTTATCCGTTTGATGAGGCATTGAGCAATAAACTTGTCACCGCGTTAGAAGAAGAATCCTGTGATTATGAAACCAGTGCAACTTATGGTGTAACCCAGGGGCCGCGTCTTGAAACAATCGCTGAGATCAGGCGGATGGAACGTGATGGCTGTGACATCGTCGGAATGACTGCAATGCCTGAGGCTGCATTTGCCCGTGAACTGGAAATGAAATACGCAACACTATCGCTGGTCGTTAACTGGGCAGCTGGCAAGGCAGGCGATAAGGATACAGAACCTGAGATAATTTCTATGGATGAGATAAAGCAGCGGATTTCAGAGGGTAACAGAACAACGGAAAAAATTATTTATAACGTTGCTTCGCTTTTGAAATAGGTAAGTGTAACGGTCCTCTAATAATTCAAAACTTGCTTCGGCTAATGAGCCAAAGAAGACATAAGTGTTCAATATTCCCCTTCTGGCCGTAAGCTGACCTGTATAGTGGCTACGCTATGAGGTATTCAGAGTTATTGATTGGATAAAAGTGCCGGAGTAATTTAAATTGCTCCGGCACCTTCGATCATTATTATGATTTCTGATAGTGATGAGTCAGGCAGCAAGAACCTTGTCATCAATTGGCAGGGACATATCACGTGACCATTCATTCCATGATCCATAGTAGTTACGGATACTCTTAAAGCCGGCCATCTTCAAAGCGACGTAGGTGTTTGCAGCGCGTGCACCTTTGAAGCAATAGATAATGATGTTATCTTCTGGTTGCAAACCCATTTCTGCACATATTTTGCGGATAGCTTCTGGTGATTTGAAATGTGAGATATAACCGCTATCATCATTTTCCATGAAGTTATACCACTCTATCCATTGTGCGCCGGGGATACGGCCTTTACGTGGTGCAAAGTCGACACCGTAAGGTGATGAGCTTTCGCCGATCCATTCAACTTTGTCGCGGTTGTCCAGTAATTTGATGTCTGGATTCCCCAGCGCCTCAGCCATCGTATCCTTGGTGACCATGATGGAATCATTGATGTTTAGTGTGAATATCGTTGGCACGGGTGTGATCGTTTCATCGTCAGTTGGCAGACCATCTCGTTTCCAGTCTATGAGTCCGCCATCCAGGATGCCGACGTTTTCATGGCCCATATAAGTTAACTGAAAGTAACCGCGGCATGAGCCGCCATAACGGGTAGTCAAGTTGTCTTCATAGATGATGGCAAGTTTATCTTTGGTAATGCCTGCTTCTGAAAACAGTTTTTTGAACTTGCTGGTCATCTCGTTCAAACCTTCTTTGGTCGTCATCGACAGTTCATAAAACATATCTGAAATATTAACGGCTCCAGGAATATGGTCTTCAGCATAATCTTCAGCATCGCGTACATCGATCATTATTGCTTTGCCTTCGTTAACCAGTTGTTGTGCTTCTTTTGGTGTGTATAGTATTTTGTTTGACATGATTTCATCCTCTATTAGGTAAGTAAGGTCTGAGTAAGAACGATTTGGTTTAACATCTTGAATACATGTTTTTACTCAGATCATGAATATTGCGTATCAATACAGGTCGACAACAAACAGGCAATCAAATGATATCGGATCGCCGGCATTGCCAGCGAAACCCGATAGATCAACCATGCCTGATAATCGTGCCGTACCTGCTGCACCTGTAAAACGGCCGGTACCATCGATAACGGCATTACCGGTTCCCGCTGCGCCAGTTGTATGTGTTATCGTTTGACCAGCAGGCGTTACTGTTGGCTGGAGTACCGGCTGTACGGTCGTCTTACCGCGGACAACCAGATCGCCTTCAGGCAAATGGAAAAAGGTAGTACCAACCAGCGCGAGGCCTGTACCTGTTGGTGTTACATCGGACAAGCAGTCAGTGCCTGTACCAACAAGCTGCTGATTTTTTGCATCGACCAGATCAACATCGAAACATATAGCTGGATCATCAATGCCATCGCCATCAATGTCGGCAACTGTGCTCGTGTACATAGCGCCTGTTCCGATCAAATTAAAAACGTAGTGTTTACCGCCACCATTGCCTTCGGCCAGGGCATTAAAAGAGATGCCAAGAAAAAGGCAGATAGTTGAGATGCCTGTGATTATTTTATTCATTTCAGTTCTCCTTATTATTCGTTGAATTAAATTTAAGTTGTGCTTTCAGGTTTACTTAAGTGCTGTCTTATTGGTAATGGCATTAACGGCATCTTTGGTGGTAACAACAGCGTTTGCTAGATATCTGAAGTTAACCAGTGCTGCCTCATAACCATCACCTTCCGGTACCTGGGCACCTGCAGTGGCATCTTTAACAACGGCCACCTCAAAACCCTGTTCCAGTAATTCGCGAAGATGCGATTCGACGCACAGGTTGGCGGACATGCCAGCTAATATCACTTTATCGATACCGCGTTTACGCAATTGCAATACCAGGTCATTGGTGTCCGGACCGTATACTTTGTGCGGGCTGGTGATGACGGTTTTTCCGTCATTGATATATGGATGGTATTTCGCTAACCAGTCAGCGCCTGAATCATTGAAACCGTCCAGGCTCAAGGCGTCTTTACGGTCAAACATCTTGATGCTGTGCATCAACTTCTCCAGGGCCCCCTCAAAATGCCAGCCGTGGTCAGTCGGGTAGTAGTAATGCGGTGAGACAAACACTGGCACATTACTTTTCTTCGCCGCTTTGAATAAACTTTCAATGTTTGCGACGGTGTTATTTTTTACAATACTTTTGCCGACGACGCCCCAGGTCACGCCTTTCTCACTGAGAAAATCATTTTGCGGGTCGGTTATCACTACTGCGGTACGCTTGGGATCAAATGCCATGCCTGGATTGGGTAGGCCGGCGTAGGCATTTGCTACTGCACTTATCATTAGAGCTGATATAAGTGTCTGTTTTACTTTGATATTTATTTTTGTATATTTCATTTTTATTGCTCCTATAATATTTTTGGTTTAAGGTATGCATTACTCAGCAGGTCATCTGACTTAGTGAGTAACACCAATCATAGGGGGAGTCATATGAACAAAATATGTCTAGT
>DAOVJH010000376.1 GCA_030673345.1 Pseudomonadota bacterium | reverse complement strand
CTTCTGGCCGTAATCGGTCATTCTAACTGCAATCAGGAACTAATCTTCTTTCTCTTCGATCCATGCCAGCTGGATCGCCTCCAGGATTCTTTCCCCCGAATGCTCGGGATCATCATCAAAATCTTCAAGATCGATCACCCATTGGCGAAGATCGACAAAATTCACAAATTTCGGATCCACATCGGGATGCGTCTCATCCAGTTCAATGGCTATTTCCAGGCTGTCTACCCATTTCAGTATCATATGAGCGTTCTCGGCTAGTGGTTCTCGGAGACCATATTGATGGTGTATTTTGGTATCTCTACAACCAGGTCCTTATCACCGATGACGGTCTGGCAGCTCAAACGCGAGTCAGGATCCAGTCCCCAGGCTTTATCCAGCATGTCATCTTCATCTTCGGTATTCTCATTCAAAGAATCCATGCCTTCGCGGATGTACACATGGCATGTGGTACAGGCGCATGACTTCTCACAGGCGTGTTCGATCTCGACATGATTTAGCAGTGCCGCATCACAGATAGTGGTACCGGCTTCGGCTTCGATGACCATACCGTCAGGACATAATTCTTCATGCGGTAAGAAAATAATTTGTGGCACTTTAAGGCTCCTCCGCTTCTGATTTCAAGTCTGAGTTCATGTCAGCGTTTGAATCTGAAGCATATTCTTCAATTGAATGCCCTTGCATCGCAATTTTTATATTTGTATTCATGCGGCGTGCAACATAATTTTCACACACCACTTCTAGTTGTTTGATCGCCTGTTTGATCGCTTCTATGTCTGAGTCAGATTTCTTTTCGATCAGAGCCAGGCGCGCAACGTCGATCTTCGATCTTTCTTCATCCGTTAACAATTGCTCGCCATCTACGGCGACCGCTGAGTCCAGCGCTTCGATCACACGGTCGGCCTCGACCTGCTGCTCGCGCAAACTTCTTGATAGCATATCGTCTTCAGCGTGATCTATCGATTCACGCAGCATAGACTCTACTTCTGCATCACTCAGACCATAAGATGGTTTAACATCGATACTGGCTTCGACCCCGCTGTTCTCTTCCCGGGCGCTGACGATCAGCAGACCGTCTGCATCGACCTGAAAAGTTACACGTATACGTGCTGCACCTGCAACCTGTGGCGGGAAACCGCGTAGCTCAAAGCGTGCAAGTGAACGACTGTCGCTCACCAGTTCTCGCTCACCTTGCAGCACATGAACAGCCATCGCAGTCTGACCATCTTTGTATGTCGTAAAATCCTGAGCCTTGGCAACAGGAATAGCCGTATTGCGATGTATGATTTTTTCTACCAGACCACCCATGGTCTCGATACCGAGTGATAAAGGGATGACATCGAGCAATAACATCTCGTCATCTGGTTTATTGCCGACCAGAACATCTGCCTGCAATGCCGCACCGGTTGCTACAACTTTGTCGGGGTCGATACTGGTTAACAGCTCGCATTCAAAAAACTCTGCAACCATTTCGCGAACAGCTAATGTTCGTGTTGAACCGCCGACCATCACCACTTCACTGATCTCTTCTTTTTCAATCTCCGCATCCCTTAAAGCCCGGCGACAGGACATCAGGGTTTTTTTCACCAGCGGCGTCAGTAGCTCTTTTAACCGGTTACGATCCAGTATCCCCTGCCACTGGCAGTCATCGATATCGACATTGATCTCGATACTTTCAGATTCAGCAAGCGCCTCTTTTGCAGCACGCGCCTGCTGCATGATCAGACGTTTGATCGCAGGCTTATTACTGCTCACCATCCCTGCTTCGACAGCGATCCATTGAGCGATTTCATAATCAAAATCGTCACCGCCTAATGAACTATCCCCGCCCGTAGCAAGGACTTCAAAGACACCTTTATTCAAACGCAATACCGATATATCAAAGGTACCGCCGCCAAGATCATATACCGCTATAACACCTTCGTTCCCCGTATCCAGGCCGTAAGCTACCGCGGCAGCCGTCGGTTCATTCAACAAACGAAGTACTTTGATATCGGCAAGTTTTGCAGCATCTTTTGTCGCCTGCCGCTGCGCATCATCAAAGTATGCTGGCACGGTTATCACCGCGCCATTCAATTCATCACCCAGGGTCTTAAGTGCACGCTGCTTTAATGTCTTTAAGATTTCAGCAGAAATTTCTACCGCACTTAGATCACCAGCACGGGTTTTAATTCTTGGCACGGCACTATCTGTTTCTGCAAAAGCATATGAATAGTGCGCGTCTTCCACTGATACATCTTCTGTACCACGCCCCATGAAACGTTTTACTGAAATGATCGTATTTAAGGGGTCAGACACACTGAACTGTTGCGCTTCTGTACCGACGAGCACTTCACTTTCAGAAAAATGCACTACTGATGGTAATAGATGATTTCCATCTGCATCGGGCAAGGTGTCGGCATCACCACTGCGCACAGTAGCAACCAATGAATTTGTCGTACCCAGATCAATACCGACAGCCAGTTTATGCTGGTG
>DAOVJH010000179.1 GCA_030673345.1 Pseudomonadota bacterium | reverse complement strand
TGCCCTTTGTCGGCAAGACTTTTGAGGCGATAACGGTTGAGCGTCATCAGCGCAGTTTCTGAACCTGAAAAAAAACCGGACAATAAGATCAGGATGAAAAGGGTGGTGAACAGCGAGGCTGTCGATAGTTCGTTCAAGAAGCGTCGTCTCTTATGACTGGAGTTTGTTAATTATGTGTTAACAGTGCTTGGTGTCAAGCTGTATTTGTTTTGCCCTGTCATCTCGAGCAGCAGGAGAGATCTTAAGCTGTTCGTGTCAAAGATCTCTCCTGCTGCTCGAGATGACAGTTTGAAGTGAGTGTTTTTCGGCTTAAATCAGGATGATTTCCAGTACAAACTTACTGCCAAAATAGGCCAGCATGAGACTGGCAAATCCGCTCAGTGTCCAGCGGATTGCGGTACGGCCGCGCCAGCCCAGTTTCCAGTGGCCGATGAGCAAGATGAGGAAAACAAACCATGCAATGATGGACAGCACGGTCTTGTGTGCCAGCTGCTGTTCGAACATGTTTTCTAAAAAGATCAGTCCGCTGCCCAGTGATATGGTCAGTGCGATGAAGCCGACGACGATCATTTCAAATAATAATACTTCCATATTTCTTAACGGCGGCATTAATCGGATGACACCGCCGGGTTGATGGTCGTGCAGAAATTTATTCTGGATAGAAAGTAAAACGGCCTGCAACGCAGCGAGTGCAAGGATGCTGTATGCGATGATAGAGCTCAATATGTGAAAGATGAGTGCGTTGGAACTGCCAGGTGCCAGCAGGTGGTGTGTGTTGTTGAAACTATCGATCAATAGGGTGAGTGCCGCCAGGGGCAATAAAACCACGGCCAGAATATCTACCGGGTAACGCCATACGGCTATCAATGTGAACAGGATGATAACAGCACTGACCAGTGACATCGCATGGTAAAAGCCCAGGTCGATGCTCGTTGGGCTAACCATTTCATTATACAGCGCCATGCTGTGGAGGCACAGAGCCACCAGGCCGGCTAGCAGTATCTGTTTTTTGGAAAACAGGACTGAACTTTTTACAATTTTATTTGCCGGGCGCTTTAGGTGAAAAAAGAGCAGCGCAGAGCAGGCTAGATAAAGAATAATAGCGCTGTAAACGATTAAATTGTCCATGCTGATCAAGTTTGCTGGTCTATAACTGTGTGTTTATTATTAAGAATAGTTAGTAAGAAAAAAATTTTAGTGCACCAAAAATGTGAACTTGTTCACATTCTAACTATTCAGCCGATGGATATCTTTTCTATACCGTGGCATGTTATCACTAGATTGGGCCATAATAAAATTATATGGATAAATTATTAAGGCATAAAAACTTTATGCCGGGTAAATATGGATCAACAGAGATGAAAGTGCGTGTTTTAGGGTGTAGCGGTGGCATAAACCAGAGTGTAGCAACCACTTCTTTTTTGGTGGATGATGACATTCTTATCGATGCTGGAACTGGCGTAAGTGATCTGACGCTAGAGGAGATGCGCCGTATAAAACATATCTTCATCACGCATTCGCATCTCGATCATATCGCTTCGATTCCCCTGTTGGCCGATACCTTGTTTGATGACCTGGTCGGTAACCCGTTAATCGTGCATGCTTTACCGGAAACCATCAAAGCGATGCAGGACCATATATTTAACTGGACCATCTGGCCAAATTTTACTGAGCTTCCGCATAAGACTAATGCGGTTTTAAAGTTTGAGGCGGCAGAGGCTGGTACGGTTGTCGAGCTATCCGGACGGCAGATAGAAGTGATCAGTGTCAACCATGCGGTGCCCGGTGTTGGTTACTGCGTGGAATCCGATGGCAGGGTGTTCGCTTTCAGCGGCGATACGACCAGCAATGAAAACTTCTGGGCGACATTGAATAAACACGATTCACTGGATCTGCTGTTCGTCGAGTCTGCATTTTCTGATAAGGACATAGAGCTGGCAAAGGTCGCTTTTCATTATTGTCCGAAACTACTGGCAGAGGATCTGCCCAAATTGAAGCACAAGGCCAGGGTTTATATCTCTCATCTGAAGCCTGGTTGTGAGCAGGAGATCATCGAGCAGTGTCAGACAGCCCTGCCAGATTGGGATATCCATCAGCTGAAATGCGGTGATGTTTTTCAGCTTTAACTCGATTGATAACCACTTTTTTAGTAAATAGCTGAAGAACTCACATTGTTAATTCGTTATAATTCGCATTCGTGAATTAATACTCAAGATTTAGATAAAAGGTAAAACATGTTCGATGGATTAAGTGATCGTCTTGCCAGTACTGCGCAGAAACTGCGTGGAGAAGGCCGGCTAACTGAAGATAACATTCAGGATGCCTTGCGTGATGTGCGCATGGCGTTATTGGAAGCAGACGTCGCGCTGTCGGTGGTCCGTGGTTTCATCGATGATGTGAAGCAGCGTGCACTCGGTGAAGAAGTGCTGACCAGCCTGAAACCGGGCCACGTATTCGTCAATATCGTTCAGGAAGAGCTGGTCAAGGTGATGGGGGCTCAGAATGAGTCGCTGGATCTAAGCGCGCAACCGCCAGCCGTGGTTCTGATGGCAGGCCTGCAGGGTGCAGGTAAGACCACTACCGTGGCAAAACTGGCGAAGATGCTCAGTGACAGGGAAAAGAAGAAATCCCTGCTGGTAAGCTGTGACATCTATCGGCCTGCCGCTATCGAGCAGTTAAAGACACTGGCCGCCCAGGTCGGTGCAGAATTCTTCCCCAGCAGTGTCGATCAAAAACCCGTCGATATTGCTAAAGCGGCGCTCGATCATGCGCGCAAACATTATATAGACGTTGTCCTGGTCGATACCGCTGGCCGGCTGCATATCGACACGGAGATGATGGATGAGATCAAAGCAGTGCATGCGGCGGTTAATCCGGTAGAAACCCTGTTCGTGGTCGATAGTATGACTGGCCAGGATGCGGCTAATACTGCACAGGCATTTAATGAGGCATTACCGCTAACAGGTATCGTGCTGACGAAGACGGATGGTGATGCCCGTGGCGGTGCCGCGCTGTCGATCCGGCAGATTACCGGAAAACCCATTAAATTTATGGGTTCAGGCGAGAAGGTCGAGGCACTCGAGGCTTTCCATCCAGATCGCGTGGCTTCCCGTATCCTGGGTATGGGTGATGTGCTTTCCCTGGTCGAAGAAGTCCAGCAGAAAGTTGATCATAAAAAAGCAGCAAGGCTGGCGAAAAAGGTCCAGAAAGGCAAAAGCTTTAATTTCAATGACCTGAAAGAGCAGTTCGAACAGATGCAGAACATGGGTGGCATGGCTGGCCTGATGGATAAACTTCCAGGTATGCCGGGCATGGCTGACAAGATCAAGGATAAGGTCAACGACAAAGAGATGAGCCGCATGGTCGGCATCATCAATTCGATGACACCCAAAGAAAGGGCGTTCCCGGATATCATCAAAGGTTCTCGAAAACGCCGCATAGCAGCCGGTTGCGGCCTGCAGGTGCAGGATGTGAACCGGCTCATCAAGCAGCAGATGCAGATGAAAAAAATGATGAAAAAGATGTCCAAAGGCGGCATGGCCAAAATGATGCGCGCCATGAAAGGCGGTGGTGGCATGCCACCGGGTATGGGCGGCCCGGGTGGTATGGGCTTTTAACAGGTAAAAAAAGCAAAGTCAGACGTTTTTCTTCGCACCTCTGTGATGAATCGCTTTCACGGTACTCCAGCTGCTAATTATTCTTGTTTTTATTCGTAAAACAGGCTTCCATCTGACGATATAATCACGTAAAATGCGCGGTTTCCTGTGGCCGGATGGTCATTTTTCGTTAAAGAATTTGAGAGTAACAGATGGTAACAATACGTTTATCTAGAGGCGGTGCTAAGAAAAAGCCTTTTTATCACATTGATGTTAAAGACTCGCGTAAATCACGTGATGGCCGCTACATCGAGCGTTTAGGCTATTTTAATCCTGGTGCTACCGGTGGTGAAGAACGCCTGGTTTTAGATCTGGATCGTATTACGCACTGGAAAGGTGTTGGTGCGCAGACATCTGACCGCGTATCTACACTGATCAAACAGGCGCAGAAAGCAGCTGCCTGACAGTAAGGTTGTCTTGGAAACTTATCTTGTTGTAAGACTTGCTCCATGAGTTCGGTCCAGCAACAAGACCAGGATACAGACAAAACTCCGGAAAAAGTCATATTAGGGCGGATAACCGGAGTTTACGGTGTAAAAGGCTGGGTAAAAGTCTTTTCATACACCGATCCGAAGGAAGCTATCGTCGATTACAGTCCCTGGTTTATCAGAGCTGAAAGTCGTAACCCTGATCGTAGAAACGGGGCACCCTGGACCAGGGTGAGACTGACAGCTGGCAAGCGCCATGCGAAGACAGTGGTAGTAAAACTGGAGAACTGCAATGATCGTGATGCGGCGATGTCATACGTCGGCACGGAGATTGCGATCGAGAAGCAGCAGCTCGAAGCGCTGACAGAACAGAATGAATATTACTGGCGAGACCTGATCGGTCTGCGGGTAACCAACCAGCAGGGGATCGAG
>DAOVJH010000331.1 GCA_030673345.1 Pseudomonadota bacterium | reverse complement strand
CTTCTTGAACGAACTATCGACAGCCTCGCTGTTCACCACCCTTTTCATCCTGATCTTATTGTCCGGTTTTTTTTCAGGTTCAGAAACTGCGCTGATGACGCTCAACCGTTATCGCCTCAAAAGTCTTGCCGACAAAGGGCACAAGGGCGCTAAACTCGCGACCACACTGTTAGAAAGACCCGACCGGCTGCTCGGCCTGATCCTGCTCGGCAACAATATCGTCAATATTTTTGCCGCTACTATCGCAACCGTAATCGCTCTGCGTCTGTATGGTGAAATTGGCCTCGCCGTGGCGCCTGTTGCTCTTGCTTTCATCATTCTGATATTTGCGGAAGTCACACCAAAAACACTGGCCGCATTAAAACCGGAAAGGCTCGCTTTTCCATCTGCCTTCGTATACACGATAATCGCCACACCGCTGTACCCTTTTGTCTGGCTGGTCAATATTTTTTCAAACGCCCTGCTTCGGCTGGTTGGCGTACACCCGGACAAAGAAACAAGGCAGGAACTCAGCGCTGATGAGCTTCGCGCCATCGTCATCGAGGCCGAACACTTTATGCCGCAGGCACACTCGGACATGCTGCTCGGCATCCTCGACCTTGAACAGGTCAGCGTAGAAGACATCATGATCCCACGTAATGAGATCACCGGCATCGACCTGAATGATGACTGGAATGACATCGTGCATCAGATAACACACAGTCAGCGCACCCGTGTACCGGTTTTCCATGACAGCATCGACAATACCGTCGGCGTTCTGCACTTACGCAAAGTACTCAACCTGTTCTCGCGTGAGGAGCTGAACATGGAGACACTGAAGGGACTGATCGCACCCGCTTATTTCATTCCGGCAGGCACTTCACTCACCCGGCAGTTATTAAACTTTCAGGACAACCGGCGCCGCTCCGGACTGGTGGTCGATGAATACGGCAGCATCCAGGGGCTGGTCACTCTGGAAGATATCCTGGAAGAGATCGTCGGCCAGTTCACCACCGATTCACCGACACGAAACCTCGGCATCCACCAGCAGGAAAACTATACCTATCTGATCGACGGCAATACCCACATCCGAGATATCAATCGTTCACTCGGCTGGTATCTGCCGTCTGAAGGACCAAAAACACTGAACGGATTAATCCTCGAACACATGGAAATAATTCCACAAACCGGTACCAGCCTGATGATAGGTAGTTATACTATCGAAATCATGCGCTCCAGTAACAACGCAGTACAAACAGCAAAATTACAGGACACCAGCCAATCCGGAAAAACCAAGGAAAACAACAGACTGCCGAACGGCTCACTGAAACCATAAATGGCAAAAGCAAAAATACAATACACCTGTACCGCCTGCGGTGCCAGCCATTCCAAATGGGCCGGCCAATGCGGAGACTGTGGTGAATGGAACACCATGAGTGAAACCATCACCGCCATCACGACAAATAACCGCCAGGGTTTTGCCGGTAAAACCGGTGGTGCACAGATACAGGCATTAGAAGACATTCAGATGCGTGAAGAGATGCGTACGCCGACCAACATCAGTGAGCTCGACCGTGTACTCGGCGGCGGTCTGGTACATGGGTCAGTCACCCTCATCGGCGGTGACCCCGGTATCGGAAAATCAACATTGCTGACACAGTGCCTGGCCAGCTTAAGCCAGGCACTGCCCTGCCTCTATGTCACCGGCGAGGAATCATTACAGCAGATCAGCATGCGGGCACACCGGCTCGGTCTGGAAGACAGAGGCTTAAAACTTTTATCTGAAACCTGTGTAGAAAACATCATCACACTGGCCAGCGATAAAAAACCAAAAGTTATCGTCATCGATTCTATACAGACCATCTACACCGAGGCCCTGCAATCAGCACCGGGCGCGGTTGCACAGGTTCGCGAAAGCGCTGCGCAACTGGTCCGCTTTGCCAAACAGACTGGCACGGCACTATTCCTGGTCGGTCATGTCACCAAGGAAGGAACGTTAGCAGGCCCGCGGGTGCTGGAGCACATGGTCGATACCGTACTGTATTTTGAAGGTGACCCGGGTGAGCGCTACCGCATGATCCGCGCCATCAAAAATCGTTTTGGCGCCGTCAATGAGCTGGGCATATTCGCCATGACCGAAGAAGGTTTAAAAACAGTGAGTAACCCTTCTGCCATCTTCCTGTCGCGCCATGAAGTACCGGTTGCCGGCAGCATCATCACCGTTACCCGCGAAGGCAGCCGTCCGCTTCTGATAGAGCTGCAGGCGCTGGTCGATGAGAGCCACAGCCATAATCCACGACGTGTCTGTCTTGGCCTCGACCCCAATCGCCTGAACATGCTGCTCGCGGTGATGCACCGTCACGCCGGCATCGCCATGTTTGACCAGGATGTCTTCATCAATATAGTCGGCGGCGTCCGTCTCACCGAAACCTCGGCAGATACCGCGCTCATCCTTGCCGCACTTTCCAGCTTTCGTGACAAACCATTGCCGAATGATGCCTTTACCTTCGGCGAAGTCGGACTGGCCGGCGAGATTCGCCCGGTGCCCAACGGTCAGGAACGCCTGCGTGAAGCCGCTAAACACGGCTTCAAAACAGCCATCATTCCCAAGGCCAACCTGCCAAGGAAAGGCGAAATCATCGAAGGTCTCAACATCATTGCCGTGCAACGTGTTAGTGAGCTAGTAGAAACGGCTATTTCACTCTGATCCTGTCCGCTCCTACGCGCACACCATAGAAACAGAATCAGGAAAACCACAGAGACACAGAGTACACAGAGAAACCTTTTTTGTTTTTCAAACCCAGAAAACTCTGTG
>DAOVJH010000357.1 GCA_030673345.1 Pseudomonadota bacterium | reverse complement strand
CATCAGGCTCATGCCATGCTCACTGCGTGTTACCAGTAAAGCTTCGATATTAAATTTTTCTGAAAGTGTATTGGCTTTTTCAACAAGGTCGTCTTCTGAATCGCAGGCACCCGCAACCGCTTCAAACTCAGAAAGGTTCGGTGTGATCAGACTGGCACCTGTGTACTTTTCAAAATCAGTACCTTTAGGGTCGACCAGCACTGGAATATTTTTTTCGTTACACAGTTCGATCAAGCGTTTTACGTTACGTAGACTCCCCTTGCCATAATCTGAACAGACCACGATATTATGATCTTGCAACTGCGTCTCGAATTCTTTTTCAAGTCCGGATAAATCCTGGCCGATAAAACCATCCTCAAAATCCAGGCGCATCAACTGCTGATGCCGGCTCATGACACGCAGCTTGGTCACCGTGGCATTTTCCGGCATTCTCACAAACTGCGGATTAACACCGACACTTTGCAGCATGTTTTCCAGCGTGTGCGCCGCCTCATCATCACCGCACAGACCCATCACGGTACATTGCGCGCCCAGCGTTGCGATGTTCAATGCCACGTTACAGGCACCGCCGGCACGTTCTTCATTTTGATTAACATGCACCACAGGGACCGGCGCTTCAGGCGAAATTCTTGAAGTGCCTCCATGCCAGTATCGATCCAGCATTAGGTCGCCGACCACCAGTACTTTGGCGCTTTCGAATGATGGGAGATGCATAGTCATGAGCTCAGATACCTGATTCTATAATTTAATCAACCAGACGGTATTCGCAACCACAATAAGGGCACTTTGCGCTACCGGTTACTTCGACTGGGATGTACACCCGTGGATGTGAGTTCCACAGACTGCTGCCAGGCATCGGGCAATGGATAGGCAGGATATCGCGTGACACTTCATACAGCATAGTATCGTTCGGTATATCCAGGTCTTCCTGTGTTGCTGTGTTCGGGTTAGGCATTATCGACTCCAGTTTTATACGTAATTTAACCAGTCAGGATGTATTTCCAGACGTCCATGTACCAGGTCAAAATACATGGTCTGCAGCTTTTCAGTAATCGGTCCACGAGAACCGTTACCGATCGTATTATCATCGATCTCACGGATCGGCGTCACCTCAGCAGCCGAGCCGGTAAAAAACACTTCATCAGCGGCATACAGTTCTTCGATCTTTATAATCGTTTCAACTACATCATAACCCAGCTCTTTTGCCAGCGTGATGATCGTATTTCGTGTGATCCCGTTCAGCGATGCAACCAGCGTCGGCGTGTACAGCACACCATCTTTAACCATAAAGATGTTTTCACCACTGCCCTCAGCAACATTACCCTTGCTGTCGAGCAACAACGCTTCATCATAACCCTTGTTCATCGCTTCATCGAGCGCCAGCATGGAGTTGATGTAGTTACCGTTTGCTTTGGCAAGATACATACTGGGGTGCGAATCATTTTTTGTAAAAGTAGACTTACGGATACGGATACCATTATCCAGTGCTTCCTGCCCAAGGTATGCACCCCACTCCCAGGCGGCGACCATGACGTGCACTTTAAGGTTGTCAGCACGCAGTCCCATGCCTTCCGAGCCATAAAAACACATCGGACGCACGTAGGCGGACTCAAGATTATTATCTCTTACTGCTGCAAGCTGCGCTTCGTTAAGCGTTTCTTTATCGAACGGCATATCCATATTCATGATAGCAGCAGATTCAAACAGGCGGTCCGTATGCGCCTGCAGACGAAAAATTGCCGTACCCTTTTCAGCTTTGTATGCGCGCAGTCCTTCGAACACGCCCATACCATAATGTAATGTATGCGTTAAAACGTGGATCTTGGCATCACGCCAGTCAACCATTTTTCCGTCAAACCAGATTACGCCATCTCTATCGGCCATGGTTTGCATAAACTTCTCCTGCTATATCTCTTATATAAATCAAACAAAAACATTTTAACCGCAGAGGCGCGGATACGCAGAGGTTTATTTGTTGATTGCGCCGCAGGCGCAACCAACAAAACAATTTTTTCTCTGCGCCTCCGCGCCTCTGCGGTGAAATTAATTCTTTTTAGCTTTCTTCCGCAATTCCAGGCATCAACCTGGCCCAAACAGCTATCACGTTATCACGATGCAGCGACACACCACTGACATCCGCCTCACACTCCAGGTTCTGCCAGTTCTTCAACTTGCGAAAATATCGATATGCATTCCCGATATTTTCTGCCTCATCCGCTTCATACCAGCCAACTTTTATTAATTCGTTGATCAGTTCCAGTGTTGCCGTATGTTTGATACAGTCTGCACACTGCTCGGCATGCATCAGCACACCAGCCTGCGTCATAAATTCTATATCGACAAGACCGCCCGCATCCTGCTTGATGTCAAAATCGGCTGATTTATTGGTCAGGTGTTCACGCATTTTCTCGCGCATTTCGACGACTTCCAGCAACAGCTTATCAGTGTCCCGCTGCTGCCTGAGTACCGAACTGCGAATTCTATCAAATTCCTGCTCTATCAGCGCGTTTCCAGTGACAAATCGTGCACGAATTAAGGCCTGATGCTCCCAGGTCCAGGCTTTTTCCAGCTGGTATGTCTCAAATGCCGAAATACTGCT
>DAOVJH010000489.1 GCA_030673345.1 Pseudomonadota bacterium | reverse complement strand
GGATCGACCGCCATCGACAGCGATTATCTGGCCGGTTATGTAATCGGCATCCCTGGCTAAAAACAAGATGGTCTTTGCTATATCTATGGGTTCTCCCGGCCTTTTTAAAGAGGTGCGTTCAAGGATCAGCTGTTTAGTATGCTCAGGCATCTCACCGCCTGGACCATCACCGGCGGGCCATAAGATAGCGCCGGGTGCAATGGCGTTGACGCGAATCTCGGGACCGAGCTCCCTGGCTAAAGACATGGTCAGCATGGACAGGCCTGCTTTAGCTGCGCAGTATACCGGGTGTTCTTTCATCGGCCTCTGTGCGTGAATATCAACCATATTGATGATATTGCCGTGTGTCCGCCTGAGGTGGGGTGCAGCCGCTTGCGACAGGAACAGTGGGGCTTTCATGTTGCTGTTGATCAGGTTATCCCAGTCGTCCAGCGTGATGCTGCCTATGGGAGTGGGATAGAAGCTGGATGCGTTATTGACCAGGAGGTCGAGCCTGTTCCAGCGCTGTGCCGCCTGTTCGATCAGGTGATTGTAGATAGTCTCATTATTGAGGTCGCCCTGAATAACGTCTGCTGAGTTTGATCGAGCATTATTGAGTTCGGCCGCAAGTTCATCAGCTGCCTGCCGGGATAGCCGGCAATGTATTACGACGTTGTAACCGGCTTGATGCAGTGTTCTCGTGGTCACGGCGCCCACGCGTTTTGCACCACCAGTAATCAATGCCGCTTTAGGATCGGCTGTTTTTACCTCGGTCGTGTCTTTAATAGTGTTATTTGCGTTAGAATTGCCCATTATCGTGCACGGTACTTTGTTGTGGTACGCCTATATTCTCATATATTACGATGTGGTTGAACCTTTGATAAACAGTGATTTCCATGCTTTGCCAGAACCTGATGGTGAAGCAAAAAAACGCAGTGAGTTGTTGATGCGATGTGTTGAAAATGCATGCCAGCGATCAGACGGCTGGATACGGTTCTCTGAATTTATGAATATTGCGCTGTATGAGCCTGGGCTGGGTTATTACAGCGGCGGCCTGCAGAAGTTTGGCAGCAAGGGTGACTTTATTACCGCGCCAGAAGTATCTCCATTATACGGGCAGTGTCTAGCCAGTCAGTTTGCAGAAGTATTTCAGAATTTTAAAGATGTATCAGATGAGGAAATATTCATCGTGGAGTTTGGTGCCGGCAGTGGTTTGCTGGCCCTTGATATCTTGCTCGAACTGGAG
>DAOVJH010000013.1 GCA_030673345.1 Pseudomonadota bacterium | reverse complement strand
GGATGAGGGTGTTTTCAGCGACGCCCTCACCCCAGCCCTCTCCCAGAGGGAGAGGGGGAATATTGAACACTTATGTCTTCTTTGGCTCAATAACAGCCGTTTAATTTCTTGCGTTCACTGTCAGGCCAAGTTTGAACTACTGTATTACTCTAGACCGAAGCTGTCTCTTTCCTTGTTAGCGGTAAAGGATTCCTCGTCTTTTATCTTTTCGATGGTTCGTATCAGATGTGTTTTTTCATGTTCTGCCATGCCGCGATTTATATAGCGGTCTGCAGCGTGTAATATCTCCTCGAGATATTTGATCCGGTAGTTATGGCTCAGTAATGATTTCGCAATAAAAAAAGGATCTATCTTTTTATCACGCATCTGGGCGGCCATTTTTAATGCGGCATCGAGTTCTTCTTCAGTTGGTTTTGACATTGCTTCCAGTTTATTATCTTATCTGTACTTACATTCTAGTTTAAATATTTTTCAAGTGTGCTCTTGAGTGTCTGTAGATCGACAGGTTTGGTGATCTGGTCATTCATGCCGGCTCTTATACATTTTGCTTTTCTCTCTGGAAAAGCATCTGCGGTCAGGGCGATGATGGGTAATTTTTTATTACCCCTGTCGCGAATTGTTTTAGCCAGTTTATAACCATCGACCAGGGGCATGTTGCAGTCGGTCAGTAACAGCTGATACTCGGTATTGACCATCTTGTTAAGCGCTTCCTGACCATTCCTGGCTAGTTCAGCAGTGTATCCCAGTGCTTCGAGCTGACTCAATATGAGTGTCTGGTTGGTCGGGTTATCTTCCGCGACCAGTATGTTATGGTCGGAGGCTGACACTGTAGCTATTGGCTGTTCGGATAGCGGCATCTTGCTCTCATGTTCAAGTGCAGTGATGATGTTAAGGTTGCCCGTTAGTTCGATACAGAATTCACTGCCTTTGTTGATCGTGCTACTCACGCTGATCGTGCCGTTCATCATCTCTACCAGTTGTTTGCTTATCGATAAGCCGATACCGGTGCCTTCAATAGTGGATGCGGCATTCAAGCGGTTAAATGGCTGAAAGATTTCCTGTAGCAGGTCTTGTGAGATACCGCTTCCGGTATCTATGATACAGATCTTTACCAGGTCGTTTTCTTTCTGGAGAACCTTCAGGCTGACAGAACCATTTTCTACATTATATTTAACAGCATTGCTCAGCAGGTTAAGCATCACCTGTTTTAACCGGGTGTAATCAGCGATCACGTAACCATTGGTCTCAATATTGATGTCCAGAGAAAGATTGTTTTTTTCTGCCAGCGGTAAGATCATGGCTCGTACATCTTTGAAGCAGTCTGACAGTGAGACCTTCTCCATCGATAGTTGCAGGTGGCCTTTCTCGATGCGTGCCAGATCAAGGATCTGGTTGACCAGTTTTAGTAGCAGGTTGCCGGCGTTACTTATCTCGTTGATATGGGAATGTTGTTTTTCGCTTAATGTCTTTTCATATTTCAGGAGCTGGGTAAATCCGAGGATGGCGTTTAGAGGTGTCCGCAGTTCGTGTGACATGCTCGAAAGGAAATCTGATTTAGCCTGGTTCGCTTTTTCAGCTTCTTCCTTGGACTTGATTATTGCGAGCTCATTTTGTTTCTTATCAGTAATGTCGAGAGCCATTGCAGCGATGCCGACGATCTCATTCTGTTTGTTGGTAAGTGGGGTGATGAACCATTCGCAGAAGATCGGTATGCCCGATTTTGTTTTGTTTTCAATGATGGATCCTGTTACGGCTTCATAATTGAGTAAACGTTCCCATAGTTTTTCTGCTTCGACAGAACTGTCGCGAGGCAGGATGAGACGCATGATATTCTCATCTATCGCTTCAGAATGTGAATAGCCGAACATGTTCTCTGCTGCCTTGTTCCATTCGGTTATATTTAAGTCGATATCAAATTCGATGATTGCCAGCGGCGTGTTCTGCAGGTGCAGTGCATGCTTTTGGTGCATGAGTTCGATAGCCCGCTCACGGATATCTGCTTCCAGGCGCAAACGTATATTCTGTTGTGTGTTGTTAAATATTTTTTTACCAGCAGTGAGCGTGAAAAAGATGAATACCAGCAGTACGAATGATGTGGCATTGGAGAACGACTGTTCTTCGATCAGTAGACGAAAGACGAGTAACAGGCTTGCTGGTAATAAGAAAAGCGCGATGGTCTCCCAGCGATAGGATAGTGTGGATAGTGATCCGGCGATAACGCCGACAAGACAGACGATTATGAAACTAAAGTATTCGACTTCAGCCGAGTATCCGAGCCAGGGCAGAAAACCCCAGCAAAAACCTGCGATAGCGGTACCGATGAAAAAACGTCTGCGCCAGCTTAGTTGTGACTGCTGTTGTTTATCCTGTTTTGAAAAAAGATAACTATCGATGCTTCGTATAAACATTACTCCCAGGATGGTGAAAAGCCAGATGTTGAGATTTTGTTGTGATGCGACGTGGCCGAGCAGGACGTTATATATGATCAGTGTTATGACAACGGACGCTGAGAAGGAAAAGGGTGTGCCACCGTAAAGTAGGCGTATCTCTTCTAATCGTATCTGTTGATCGAGTTGAGAGTCTGAATTTGTCTTAAGTGATTCCATGGTGGCGCTGTATCCATTTTAAATAGTATTGATCATCTGTCCTGCGACATGTTATACGAAAACTTCGCTGAAATTCAGTAAGACTGGCTATAAATTTATGTATTAGTTGTTCACGGTATTATGATGTATTGATGTTACGCATGTGTCTATTACAGGCTTTGGCCTGTGCTTAGCTACAAATTTGGCGTCATAAAATACGATTCAAGTCACAAAACTGACCGCTTATCGCACCATACTGTTTTTTTCGGATTTTCATGATGAAAGCCTGGCTAAAATTGACTATACAATAGAGAGCCGTTATGTTGTTTGGCAGTCTTATTTTGTTTCATGTTGGTATGATGTTAGATACATCCAAAGATATATTTAAACCAGGGGGATGGTGTATTGAAACCTGTTGATTGCTACCTTCGCTTACGCGTCAGTAAAAGCGTTGTCCATTTTATTGCTTTAATTTCCATGTGTGGTTTGTATACGCTGGCGGATGCTTCTGTGTCGCTGGAAAGAACCATCAAGGAAGAAGGTGAAACGACAGGGTCTATTTCTGCGATGTTAGCGGGGAACGAAGGCCGACTACTGGTGCTGGATAGTGAGAAAGGCACACTGTCCGAATATAAGGGCAAAGCAGGCACACGTTACAATCTGGTCAAGAATAAAGTTTTCGAGTCTGAAGATGTCAGGGGCATGACGCGCCTTGATGATGATAGCTACCTGATTTCGAACAGAGATGAAAATGTTATCGCTGTGATCGATAGTAAAGGTAAGCTGATACAGAAATTTGGCGAGAGCGGTTCACGCGAAGGCCAGCTTGATGAGCCAGTGGGAATTGACTGGTCGCATAATGGTCGCCTGTATGTCGCTGATAAAGGCAATAACCGTGTCTCTGTGTTTGGTCTCGATGGTGTTTTCATAAAAGCATTTGGTCAGATCGGGCTTGCTGAAGAGCAGCGGTTAGACGAACCGTTACAGGTGTATGTCGACCTGAGGGAACGTGTCTATGTGTTCGAGAAAAGGAATAATGGTGTCGTTACTGTCTTCGATCATGATGGCAAACTTCTGCAACGGCTAACCAGTAAGGATTTTGACAGGCTGGGCGGTGGCGAAACCGAGATCATCAATATAACAGTGGATGATAAAGGTCTGCTGTACGCAGCTGATATCGAAAACGGTCGCATCTTCCAGATTGACTGGCAGGCAAAAAAATTGATATCAAGTTTTGGCAGCAAAGGAGAGCAGCGTGGCCAGTTTGAAAAAGTGACGGCGATGGTCGTACTTCCAGCTAACAAGATAGCTGTTGCGGATACGGAAAATAAAAAGATCGAAATTTATCGTCTGCCAAAAAATAGCTACAAAACACTGGATAAGGTTTATCTGCCAACGGTTGCTTACGAGCGTTCGATAAAACTTGACTGCACCAAAGCCTATCGTCTGCGTGGTGGCAACGTGTTATGCCTGGATGCTGAAAATAATACAGTTGCTACTTATAAGAGTTCAGGAAAAAAAGTTAAAGATTTTGACGGTGAGTTCTCAGATCTTGTCGCTGCCTCTATCGATGATCAGAATATCGTTATCCTTGATGGTGAAAAAATAAAGTATTACAGGCTGGATGGCGGCATGCGGTTTGAAGTAGGCGGATCTGGCGATGAAGACGGTAAATTTGATTCACCGAAAGGGTTGTTTCTGGCAAAAGAAAAAGTTTATGTGGCGGATACTGGTAACGATCGTATACAGGTTTTTTCTCGTGACGGTATCTACCTGGATAAGATAGTAAACCCTAAAGATTCTGCCAGGAAATTTTTTGAAGAACCGCTGAGTGTTGCTGTAGATAACAGTAATAATATGTTCGTGCTCGATAAAGAAACAAAACAGGTGCTGGTATTCGGCCCAAATAGAAAGCTGTTATATCGCATCGGCGGTGCGGAAGATCAGCCAGATGCCTATACCGAGCTGTATGACATCGCTGTAGACAATGATGAGAACCTGTATGTATTGGGCGCTATAGAGGGAAATAAAACAACCGTGCAGGTGTTTAATGGTCCGATAAAGATCGTATCTTTTGGCGCGCAGGTGGAAGGCCGTGTGGGTCTGGATGAGCCGGTTTCAATCTCTATACCGAAAGCCAATAAAACGATCGTCAGTGTTTTTGATAAAGAACTTAAAACCGTTAAGAATTATAAATTTAAACAGCTGCCATCAAAACCGGGTGGTCTGCGTGTGCGCGGTTCGGTCAAGGATACGCGGCTAAGCTGGAACAAAGTGCCGGGCAGTTATACTAGCCGATACAAGATATATGGAGCACGGGATAAGGATGGTGATTATAAATATCTGACCGATGTCTCAGGGTTGTCAGTCGTGGTCGAGAGTAAAGGTGCATTCAGCACGCGTTTCTATCGAATCAGTGCTGTAAGTGGTTTTAGTGTCGAAGGTGAACCATCAAATATCCGTGAAGATATTTTTCAGGCAGGCTACAACAGTTATAAAGAAGGGAGGTATGAACAGGCGCTGAAGATATTGTCTGCTTCTTATAAGGAAGACAGGTCGCATGGCGGCGTCGTTAAGTACCTGGGGCTGGCGTCGATGGAACTCGATGATATCTCATCTGCACTGGTGTATTTTGCCGAACTGAGCCAGATCAAAAGTTTCGAGGTCGAAGGTTATAACTTGCAGATCAAAGCCCTGGTCGAAAACCGGGAGTTTGTTTCTGCAAAAGCTGTCATCGACCGGCTGATCGCAGACGACACGGCAAGTATCGATACCATCGTTTATTGTGGTGAGCTGAGCCTGAACCTGGGTGATGCTATCGGCGCAATCGATTGTCTGGAAGACGCGATTAAAAAAGATGAAAATCATATCAAGGCGCGTTTTCTTATCGGTAAGTCATACATAAAACTTGGCCTGGTAGATAAGGGCTTGAATGAATTTACCATCGCCGAAAACATCGCAGCTGAAGATGCAGCTGTCTGGTATCAGAGCGGGCTGGCATACCAGGCGCTGGCGATGGTTGAACCTGTATCTGAAAATCCGGGTAGACACGCTGAAGCGATAGAGCGTTTCAGTAAATCACTGGCGATCAATGCCGAGGATGATGAAGTGCAGCTGGCCATCGCCAGGAGTTACCTTGCACAAAAAGATTATGACAATGTCCGTAATATCGCTATAAAACTTGCAGGAAATCGAGAGACGGAGACTGAGGGCCATTACCTGTTAGGCATTACTTCTTATGCTACCGAAGATTATCCGCAAGCCCTGTTATCATTGAGTAAAGCGACCCGCGCTGATAAATCAAATTCTATGGCATGGCTGGCACTGGCTGACACCTATACTCAGATGAAACAGGAGGGCAAGGTTAAAACGACCCTGGAGAAAGCTGTCGCCGGTGATGACCGATCTTTTGAGGCGGCTTATCGTCTTGGTGTGCTCGAATATGAGGCGGCTGAGTATTCCAAAGCTGCCACCCATCTGCTTGATGCCAGCGTATTACAGCCAGATGATTTCGATGCGAGATTTAAACTGTCTCATGCCCTGTTAAAAACGGGTGCTTACAATAAAGCTGCAGGCAGTGCGAGGCTTGCTGCAAAGATACAGGCCGACAATGTTGACGTGCTCGTCTTGCAGTCAGAGATTTTTAACAAGCAGGGTAAAAACGGTAAAGCTATCGATTATTTAAAGCAGGCGATGGTGAAACAGAAAAACTCAGCTGAACTGAATACCCGTTTAGGTGCTATCTATGTCGAGAATGGTGTCTATGATGCTGCCCAGGCAACGTTGGATAAATCGATTCTGTTAGATAAATCATCTGCGGTGCCGCATGTGCTGCTGGCTAGCATGTATCTGTCACGACGCGTTTATGATAAAGCGATATCGTCACTGGATAAGGCGGTTGAGCTGGATCCCAGTACAGACAATAAACTGGCACTTGATATAGCATATGCCGAACAGAAACGTGCTCTCGAGTTTGAGAAAAATGCACCGAAAGTCATCATCAAAAATTTACAGCTCGAGCAGGTATTCTCGGCGGCCTATAAACAGTACGCAGAAAAACCGATCGGAAAGGTCAGTATTGAAAATGGCAGTGATAAAGATTATACAAATCTGAAGCTGCGCTTCAGCATAAAAGATTACATGGATTTCCCTTTCACGCTGGATATCCCGTTACTGAAAGCGAATAACACAGAAGTGCTGGATATCAATGCAGTATTCAATAATCGTATCCTGGAGATCGATGAAGACACCGGGGTTCAGGTCGAGGTGGCAGTTAACTTCGCGACCAATAATAAGGATGATGCGATACGTATAACCAAACCGATGACTATCTACGGCAAGAACGCTATCGTATGGAAGGATCTCAACATGGTTGGTGCCTTCGTTACACCTAAAGATGACCTGTTGCGGGACTTCGTAAGACAGTCGATGAATGAGAATAAGCCTAAGGCAGACGCGGTTGATCGCAGCCTGCTGACAGCGATGACCCTGTTCGATATCTTTGGTGCATATGGCATCAACTACGTAGTGGACCCTAACAGTCCCTATTCGGAACTGACTGAATCGACAGTAGACTATGTGCAGTTTTCACGTGAGACCTTGAAGTTGAAAAGTGGTGATTGTGACGACCTGTCTGTATTGCTCAGTGCGAGTCTGGAAAATCTTGGTATCGAGACTGCGATACTCGATGTGCCAGGCCACTTGCTGATGATGTTTAATACGGGCCTGTCGGCGAACGAACGCCACCTCATCAGCCTGGATGATGATCTGCTGGTGATACGTGAAGGTAAAGTCTGGATCCCGGTCGAAGCAACCATGGTCGGTCAGAGCTTTTCCGAAGCCTGGGCAGAAGGTGCGAGAAAATACCACAAGTTTGCGAAAGAAGATAAATTACAGGTGGTCGTCTTAAATAAAGCATGGAACAGTTATAAACCGGTAACGCTTAGTCCGGCTACATACACGGTTAAGTTGCCTGAAAAAAAGCGTGTCGAACCAATGGTGCAGCGTGAGACGACAATACTACTGGTGAAGAGCCTTGATCGACTGGTAAAACCTTATCTTGCGCTGGTCAGCATGGATGAGAAAAATATCCGTGCCCGGCTGCAGGTGGCGATAATCTACGCCAAGTATGGCCTCTATGATGCGGCGAACCGTGAGTTCGATGAGATACTTTCGATCGATGCGGATAACAGTGCGGTATATAATAATCGTGGAAATATCTACTTCACACAGAAAGATTTTGAGCGTGCGATAGAAGACTACAGTTATGCAGAAAAGCTCTCGGCAAATGATGTTGGCATAAAGATGAATATCTCGATGGCAAATTATCAGTTAGGCAATCTGCAATTAGCCAGCAGTAAGTATGAAGAAGCAGATATGATCGATGAGACTGTTAAAGAGAAATTTTCCGGATATATCAAGCTGCTGAGCAAATGATCAGGCTTGCCCGGATGATGAAAGTTGTCGATTCTGTCACAGTTGGTGTATTTGAATGTTTTATCGCGGGTGGAAGTGTGACTTGCTTCAAAGTGTAAATGCAGAAAAATAATACAATAGCGGTATAAGAATTCCTCGAGGTTGGTGTGATGAAAAATTTAAATTTGATCGTATTGTTTCTGTTTGCATTATCAGCGCCTGTTTTTGCTGCAGGTGGTGATGGTGCTAAATCGAACATAGTTGTAGTAAAAACAGAGAGCGAAAGTAGCTTTAAAGGCTTGTTGTACAAGGTGTGGGGCAGGTTACGGGCACTGAATCCGCAATTAAAGACCAATAAGACGCGTGACCGTTCAGTGGCTACCATGGGTATCCGCGGTGCTGAAACAACAGCGTCTATCATCGAGCCGTACTGGAAAGGGGATAAGACGGATGATCCTGAATATATAACAGAGCTGACACGTTACACAGAAGCCCAACAGTATGCAGAGAACGGCGACCTGCAGAAAGCGGTTACTGCTTTAAATGCATTTCTGCAAGAATTCGAAGGCAGTGACCTGAGGCCAAATGCCCAGTTCGCACTCGGTATAAGCCAGGGTGGCCTTGGTAATATCCCGGCGAGCAAGAAAGCGTTGCAGGTATTTGTTGATGACAATCCTAAACATCCGTTAGTCGCAGATGCTAAGCAGGTCATTGGCGAGTTGTAGTAGAATAGTGTGGTTGGGATCAAAGGGGCCGGTTGAACCGGCCTTTTTTTATTGATCAGTTTTTTTGTAAGTAGAGTTATTGCAGTTATCGATTATGGCGATTGACATAATATATCAAGATGAACACATCATAGCGGTGAATAAACCGCAGGCACTGCTGTCGGTCCCCGGATTAGGTCCTGATAAACAGGACTGCATGATATCGCGGCTGGTGGATCTGATACCAGAGGCAAAAGTCGTACATCGTCTTGACTGTTATACCTCCGGCATCATGCTGTTTGCTATCGGTATTGAGATGCAGCGTGCATTGAGTCGGATATTTCACGATCGAAAAATTCATAAACAATATATCGCAGTCGTTAAGCATTGGCTGGATGAAGATTCCGGTGTTATTAAATTTCCGATGCGTTGTGATATCGATAACCGGCCCATACAGATCGTTGACTATGAGCATGGCAAGTCGGCCGTGACATACTGGGAGGTTTTGCAGCGTGATACTGATTCGGTCAGGTTACTGTTGAAACCAGAGACCGGCCGAACGCATCAGTTACGGGTGCACTGCGCAGCCATGGAACACCCGATCATCGGCGATGGTCTATACGGCAATGATGAAGTCAGACAGCCCAGGATGTTGTTGCATGCTGATAATTTGCTCTTCACCCACCCGGTGACAAACAAAGAGATGCACCTGTTTGCCGGCTGTGAATTCTGACCGTTATTGGTTTATTGCCAGCCGGAGACAACACCGTAATTAAATAGAGTGCCCTGGTAATTAAACACGGCGCCATCGGTGGTGATCTCATGAAGGATGAGGCCATCTAAAACATACTCTCCTTCTTCCATGAAATTATTATTGATAACGATGCTTCGCTGTACCGGGTTAGCAGAGTAGACGTGCGCGGAGATGATGATTGCCGGCAGGCTCTGTTTTATCGTTTCGGGTAATTCATGGAATTCGATGATCGCCGTTCCGCTGGCTGTCTGCTGCCATGCGGCAGCGGTATCGATACGCTCTTCGTTATCGGTTTGTTGGGTTTTTCCGTCAACGGTTACTGATGCTTTTTCGACGATCACCTCAGTCGTTTTGTTATCTTTATGCTGGTTGCTGTCTGCGGCAGCCGCATCGATAATTTTTTCTGTTCGCTCTGGTTCAGCAATATTTTCTGTGTTCGCAGGTTCAGCCCGTTGAGCGGTGGTCTCAATATCGGCTGGAAGCGGCCTGTCAGACATGAAATAAATTATTGCAGCCAGGTTTAATAAAACGGCTGTGATGAGGAAGTAGGGCCAGTAAGCTCTCTTTTCACTGCGATAATTCAGGCTTGATGAATGTACTGTCTGTACATCCGGAATATTTCCATGGCCGCGTTCGCGCTCCGATTTTTTTAGTGCGTCAAGTATATAAGACATGTTAACTCTGTGCCGCCAGCGTAGGTACGTCCATGCCTGTCTTGTTATTCAGGTGGATGATGGTGACAGGTCCGACGATGCCGTCAGTGGTCAAACCGTGTTGAGCCTGGAATGCTTTAACTTTTTCTATCAGGGTATCATCGTAGTCGTTGCTGTTATCCGTTGCTCGGTCACCGAAGAACTGGGTATTTAACCAGCTGACGATATTGCCGCGGTCACCGGGTGTGATCGCAGTCGAATATTCATCTGGCTTGTGCCATAGCAAAATAAACTGGCCGTACCAGTATCGATCAATATCATTCAGGCTGATGGTATATTCGGTGTTGTTCGAATAGATGGTTGCCAGGTTGTCTCGTATCGAGGTTATCGTTATGTGCCGTTTCTTACCCTGGTCATTTACCAGTGTTAAAACGGCCGGGCGATCGTGTGCTCTCAGGCTGTTCAAGTTACCGTACTTATGCAGGCAGCGTAAGGAAAAAGTTTCTGCCTGTTTACATGCGGTGGTAACGATCTTGTTGTTATAGCTATAGTTCCAGGCTTTGAATAATTCCTGAAATGCAGATGCCTGGCTGTTGCTGCTACCATTAAAGATCGTTTCTATATCATCATGATCAGTCACTGCGTCATCTTCAGCAGGAAGTGTGGTGACGGCGTTGCCTGGTTCCAGGGTCGTGTTTTCTTCTTTGTCAGCTGAGGCGATTTTTTCTACAGGGTCTGTTTCAGGTGACCTGAGTATTTCGTCCGGTGTCTGTTCTGGTGAAGCGGTTATCGGCAGGTCATCCTGAACGTTATCGCTGACCACGGGTGTATCCTGTATCTGTTTTTCAGCGGCAGCAGGTGATGGATCGTCTAGGCCATATTGTTCGATATCACTGGCTGGCTTTAACGTCAGGTAGAGAAATATTGCTATGGCAAAAATCGTGATACCGGATAGTGTGGCAATCGGGTATAACCATTGCCTGCTCTTATGTTGTTTTTCAACATTTTTCAGTTCACCAAAAACTTCTGTTGCTGCTTTCTTTATGATGGGCGGGTGGACTGCATGCTGACCCTCTACGTAGGCACCCAATAAGCCTCGATCACACAGGATATTGATCAATCGAGGCACACCATCACTCAGTCTGAAGAGCAGTTTTATACTGTTTTCCGGGAACAGTTGAATGTTTTGGCCGGCAACAGCGAGCCGGTGGCTGATATAGGCTTTGACTTCATTTCTTGTTAGCGGATTCAGATGAAAGCGTGCAGTAATGCGTTGTGCCAGCTGACGCATCTCGGTTCTCGCAAGGATATCCAGTAATTCGGGTTGACCGAGAATGATGATCTGTAATAATTTTCGTTGATTGGTTTCCAGGTTTGTCAATAAACGCAGCTGTTCCAGTACCTTGCTGCTCAGGTTCTGAGCTTCATCGATGATCAATACGGTCTTTTCATTTTTACGGTTGCTCTCTATCAAAAACTGATAGATTCGGTCGGTATAGGTTTTGATACTGTTGTCAGAACCGGGGTAGCTGATTTTTAGCTCGTCACAGATCGTTTCGAGCAACTCTCTCTCACTGAGCTTCGGGTTGAGTACCAGGGCTACATTTGCCTGATCAGGGATCTGCTCCAGCAGGCACCGGCAGATCGTGGTTTTACCGGTGCCGACTTCACCGGTAAGCAGTATGCAGCCGCCTTCACTATTTAGGCCATAGACAAGGTGTGCCAGCGCCTCACGGTGCTGTGCAGTCATATATAAATAACGTGGATCGGGCGCAATCGAAAAAGGCGCCTCCTTGAATCCGAAATACTCGTTATACATGTGTCTCTGGTGTCGCGGTTAAAATATGTACTATAGCGAAGGCGCAAGCGGGAAACAACCGATGTCTGTTTACGCCGCTTCTGACAGGTTTTGAGCAGTGGTGTGTTTATTCAGGCTGGAATACAGAGATGGTTAAATTATTCGATTTTGCCTGAAGCATGGCTTTGTCTGCATGTCGGATCAACATCTTTTCATCCTCTCCGTGGATGGGGAAGATACTGATGCCTATCTTACACTCGATATCGATGTTATGGCTGTCTATCACGAAAGTTTTG
>DAOVJH010000403.1 GCA_030673345.1 Pseudomonadota bacterium | reverse complement strand
GTTACTGATCTGAGTGGTAACTGGAACGATACAGATTCACGGCTGGTGGCTCAGGAGATGATTCAGGACGTATTGTCTCGTGGTTGGCTTACAAAATTTAACCGTAGCAAGGGTAAGGCACCGACTGTCATCGTTGGTACCGTGCGAAACCTTAGTCATGAACACATCAATACGCGTACCTTCATCGCAGATATGGAGCGTGAGCTGATCAATTCGGGCGAGGTTGAATTTGTTGCCTCAGCGAAAGCGCGTGAAGAAATTCGCAGCGAGATGAAAGACCAGGACCTGCACGCTTCAGAAGAAACACGCAAAGCTATGGGTAATGAAGCAGGTGCTGATTTTATGATGCAGGGTTCTATCAATACCATCGTCGATGCTGTCAGCGGTGAGCAGGCACGTTTTTATCAGATCGATTTAACTTTGATCGAATTAGGCACCAATCGTAAAGTCTGGGTAGGCCAGAAGAAGATCAAGAAGACTATCGAGAAGGGCGGCTTCCGTCTGTAACGCAGTTCTTAGCAGGTAATCAGTCTATCTTTATAAACTGATATCTAAAACAGGGAAGTTGGTTTTATGATTACTATTCGTGATGATTGTTGTATGTTAAGTAAACAGATGTTTTGCTTCATATCCAGCGCTGGAAGTCAGCGTTTGAATCTTTGCATTAAATTTTCGCTGATCCTCATTCTGGGGGTACTGCTTCAATCTTGTGCCAGTTATGGCGGCCACGCCACCACCATGCGAGGAGGGCTGTTAACCGGGCACCCTGAACTCTCACTGGCTATCGCTGAGAAGGAGGACTCGGATCAGACAGAAGTCATCGCCTGTTTTGACAAAGGTATGTTGCGCCGTATAACCCATGATTATAAGGGAAGTAATCAGATCCTCGAGGTCGGCAAACAGAAAATCGAGGAATTGTATGGCGTAAGTATCACGGAGAGTATTGCCGCGGTGACCATCAACGAGACCCTGCGTGGCTATAAAGGTGACCGCTATGAACAGCTGTTGCTGCATGCTTATATGGCGATGAACTACATACAGCTCGGCGAGGTCGATAGCGCCCGCGTCGAGATGTTGCAGGCCAATGTCAAGATGATGGAATGGGGTGATGAGCCTGAAGAAGATGCTTTTCTCCGCTATCTCGAAGGCATGATCTACGAAAACCTTGGTGAACATGATTCAGCGCTTATCTCATACCGCAAAGCTTACACGGTGTATAAAGAAAAAGGCGGAGAGCAGTATCCAGTACCGTCAGGGCTGATAAAAAAAGACCTGTTACGCATGCTGGCCTGGCAGGGTTTATGGAGCGAATATAAATCCTATAAGAAAGAATTTAAAATGACGGACTACAAGCCCGTCAAGTCCAGCAAAAAATTTGGTGAGTTGGTCGTTATCTTAAATAATGGCCTGGCGCCCATCCGGGGTGAAAATGCCTTACCTATTTTTTCAACGGAAGTGCAGAAAAATCTGCGTATTGCTTTTCCTGTCTATAATCAGCCCAAGAAACGTCTTTACGTTTCACGTGTCAGCGTAAACAATAAACACTATCCACTGCAGACCGTTGAAGATATCGATGACCTTGCACGTTATTCTCTCGAGAAGGATATGCCGGGTATCATGGCAAGGGCGATGGCGCGCGCCGTGGTAAAATACAATACCCAGAAAACGGCCCAGGAAAACAGTTCGATCGCCGGTCTGTTGATGACCGTGACTAACCTGGTGACTGAAAGGGCTGATACCCGAAGCTGGACAACGTTGCCTCAGGAGATTCAACTGCAGAGGGTTCTGTTGCCTGTAGGTGAATACCCGCTGCAGATAGAAATGGTCAATTCGACCGGGCAGGTCGTCGATGTCATCGAAGAAAAGGTGGTTATAAAGCCAGAGCAATCCAGCTTCGTTATCAAGCACTGGAATACACCGGTACCGAAAAAAAAATCAGCTAATAAGGGCGTGAAAGTAGCAAAAAACTAGTCGTGTGCTGGGATTTTTACTCACGCTTTATCTGTATATAACCTATATCAACCACTCCTTCCAGAGATATAAAAAGTGAAAACTATGAGATCAATTTTCAGGCTCAAAGTATTAATTCTTAGCTTACTGGTGACGGCCTGTATGCAGTCGACGGCTGTGATGAGCACCAGCGATTCACCGCAATGGGTCAGTGGTGAGCCGGATATGTATCCTAACTTCAAGTATCTTTACGCGACTGGTTCGGC
>DAOVJH010000184.1 GCA_030673345.1 Pseudomonadota bacterium | reverse complement strand
TGGCCGAAGGCAGTCAGTCGATGGAGTGTCGAGCAATCCTGGGCTTGACCGTCTGTTGCCTAGTCTTGCACGGTTTGATGGAAAGTGCATTACGATAAACATGCTAATTTATAAGACCAGATGAGCTAATGTGTCTCTTAGATCATGCGGACAATCTTTCCAAAAAAGTTTTGACGTCGTACAATTATTCGAAAAGTATATAGTCAGTCAACCCGGTAATAAAAGTTGTCACTGGCTATAACTTTTAATGATGTGCATATAGTTACAGTGTTCGAGTGCGGCAGGGTTAATTGCGCAAGACTTGCTGACGCTACCTTTCATCTGTGTGACTGAGTCGTACTCATGCTCTTCCAGCCAGTATTGCAATTCCTGTTTGAGTACGGCGATATGCTCCGGTCCTTTTTGCAAAAGTACGCTGCATAGATGAGTGATATCTGCACCAACAAGCAAGGCCTTGATAATATCTTCTGCTCGATGGAAGCCACCGGTTGCCGCTATTGATAAATCTACACGGCCACGGATCAGTGCGATCCAGCGAATCCTTAATAAGGAATCCATCGAACTAGAAAGGTCCAGATGCGGTTTTATCTGTAATGTTTCCAGATCGATATCAGGTTGATAAAAACGATTAAACAGAGACACGCCTTGTGCACCCGCCTGTTGTAATTTGAGCACCATGTTGGCGATGGATGAGAACTGTGATGAAAGTTTCATGGTGACCGGTATGCTTATATGCTCTCGTAAGTCTGTCAGTAATTGCAGATAACGCTCTTCAACTTCTTCACCGCTGGTGTCGGGATCGCCGGCTATGTAATACACATTTAGCTCAAGTGCATCGGCACCCGCCTGTTGCAACTCTTTGCCGCTGTCTATCCATCCATTTGTTGAGATGCCATTTAAGCTGGCGATGACTGGAATATCCAGCGCTGCTTTAAATTGCTGTATACGCTCCAGATAATTATCCAGTTCACTGCTGTAATCGTCCGGCACCGGTTGATATGACTGTGCTTCATAATGTCCCAGTGACTGGGAACTTACAAAACGTTCAAGCTGTTTTTGTTCGTACTCGATCGCTTCTTCAAATAATGAAGGCAGTACCAGCGCAGAGGCGCCTGCATCTTCCAGTTTCTTTGCGGAATCGAGTTCAGCTGTTAATGGTGAGGAGGAAGGGACCAGTGGATTCTCCAGTTTGAGTCCAAGATATTCTGTGCTCAGATCTATCATGATGTCTGCTCCGTTGTTTTTTCTGCAGTCGTTTTTTCGCCGGCTTTATTTTCTATGGCCGCCTTCAGTTTTCGATGCGGCGGTTCGAGGTCGCCATCTTTGTCCCATTCGAGGCTCGCGAGCTGTTCATAATAATGGTAGCGATGTAGCACTTCGCGCTGCGATTGTTCGAGGAATTTTTCTGCCCGTTCTGGATGCGTTCGCCATAACATGTTGAAACGGATTTCGGTTTCGATAAATTCGCGATAGGGGATTGATGGCGGTTTCGAATCCAGGTGCAAAGGGTTCTTTCCATCGGCTGCCTGTTGCGGGTTATATCGAAACAATGGCCAGTGGCCGCTATCGACGGCGAGTTGCTGATGTAGATGATTGTCTTTTAAATCGATACCGTGTGCGATACAGGGCGAATAGGCAATGATCAGTGATGGTCCCGGATAGGCTTCGGCTTCATGAAACGCATGCATAGTCTGGATGTCTTTGGCGCCGTAAGCGACGCGGGCGATGTATACGTTTTCATAATCCATTGCCAGCAGGGCAAGATCTTTTTTCGGTGTTGCTTTACCACCGGCAGAAAATTTTGCGACTGCGCCACGCGGTGTGGCTTTTGATGTTTGTCCGCCGGTGTTGGAATAGACTTCGGTATCCAGCACCAGGATATTGACGTCCTCGCCTGATGCCAACACATGATCGAGTCCGCCATAGCCGATGTCATAAGCCCAACCATCACCGCCGATGATCCAGACGCTCTTGCGGCTAAGGTTTTCTGCAACACTCTCAAGCTCGTGCGCAGCAAATGAATCGATCTGTTTCAACTTATCTCGTAATGCCTGTAAACGTGATCGTTGTTGTGCGATACCGGTTTCGTCTGATTCATCGGCATCAAGGATCTGCTCGACCAGCTCGTCGCCGATATCCGTTTTCAGTTGCTGAAGTAATTCGCGCGCATATTCTTTTTGTTTATCGATGGTCAGGCGCATGCCCAGACCAAATTCGGCATTGTCTTCGAACAGTGAATTCGACCAGGCGGGGCCGCGACCTTTATCATTTTTTGTCCAGGGCGTGGTTGGCAGGTTGCCGCCATAGATGGATGAGCAGCCGGTTGCATTTGCAACCACCATGCGGTCACCGAATAACTGGCTCGCCAATTTTATGTAAGGTGTTTCCCCGCAGCCGACACAGGCGCCGGAAAATTCGAACAGGGGTTGCAAAATCATTGCGCCTTTTATAGTGCCTGTTTTGACTGCGCTACGTTCATATTCCGGCAGGGTCAGGAAATATTCCCAATTCTGTTTTTCCTGCTGGCGTAACTCGGGGGTGTAAGGCACCATGTTCAGGGCCTTGTGGCTGGCGTTAGTTTTGTCGCGTATCGGGCAGATGTCGACACACAGTCCGCAACCGGTGCAGTCTTCCGGCGCGACCTGGTAAGTCATGCGTAATCCCTGGGCGAAATCCTTACCTTTTACTGCCATGGATTTGAAGGTTTGCGAGGCGCCGCTTAACAGGCTTTCATCAAACACCTTGCTGCGAATCACACCATGCGGACAAACCAGCGGGCATTTGCCGCACTGGGTACACAGGTTTTCATCCAGCACCGGAATTTCGAGTGCGATATTGCGTTTCTCGTAGGCGGCGGTGCCAACAGGATAGGTGCCGTCAACCGGGAACAGGCTCACCGGTATCTGGTCACCGCGACCAGCGATGATCTCACCGGTGACTTTTTTAACAAAGTCCGGTGCATCGCTGCTAACGGGGTCATTCAGATCAAACGTGGCATCTGTTTTATTCGGGATGGTTACCTCGTGCAGATTTGCCAGTGTCTCGTCGATAGCTTTGAAGTTCAGCTCGACCAGACGTTTGCCTTTTCTGCCATAGGTTTTTTCAACGGAATCTTTAATCGCCTTGATCGCGAAATGTGCCTGCAGTACACCAGAAATAGAAAAGAAGCAGGTCTGCATGATAGTGTTTATGCGGTTACCCATACCGGTGATGGCAGCAATTTTGTATGCATCGATACAGTAAAACTGAATGTGTTTGTCGATGATTTGTTGCTGCATATTCTGTGGCAGACTTTGCCAGACGTGTTCAGGTGCTAATGAGGTATTTAACAGAAACACAGCATTGTTGGCCGCCTTGTCGAGCATCGGGTAACGTTCAAGAAATATCGGCTGATGACAGGCAATAAAATTGGCGTTACCGTCTTCGATAAGGTAGGACGATTGAATCGGTTTGTCACCAAAGCGCAGATGCGACACGGTGACTGCACCTGACTTTTTCGAGTCGTAAACGAAATAGCCCTGGGCATATTTGTCGGTGGACTCACCGATGATTTTGATGCTGTTCTTGTTTGCACCGACTGTGCCATCGCTGCCCAGTCCGTAAAAAATCGCCTGGAAGGTATTCTCGTGCGCATCGGTTCGGAAGTTTTCATCCCAGTCCAGGCTGTTGTTTGTTACATCATCAATGATACCGATAGTGAAATGATTCTTTGGTTTTGGTTTGGCTAATTCATCAAAGACCGACTTGACCATCGCCGGAGTGAACTCTTTGGATGACAAACCATAACGTCCACCGATAACGACAGGCAACTGGTCGAATCGTTGTTTTTCATTACTACATCGCGCTTCAAGGTGGCATTGCGCCAATGCGGTGACGATGTCTTTATATAGCGGTTCGCCATCTGCGCCGGGCTCTTTGGTTCGATCAAGCACGGCGATAGATGAGGTGGTTTCTGGCAGTGCATTGATTAAAGCTTTTGCATCGAAGGGGCGGAATAGACGTACCTTGATCAGACCGGTTTTCTCACCTTGTGCATTGAGATAGTTAACTGTTTCCTCGGCGGTTTCAGCACCCGAGCCCATCAGCACGATAATTTTTTCAGCATCATCAGCACCGACATAATCGAACAAGTGGTAAGTGCGGCCGGTGAGAGCAGTAAACTGGTCCATCACCTTTTGCACGATAGCCGGCATATCCTGGTAATACGGGTTGACGCTTTCGCGTGCCTGAAAGAAAACATCCGGATTCTGTGAGGTACCTCTGATCACAGGGCGTTCAGGTGAAAGTGCACGTAAACGATGTGCAGTAACATTTTCCTGATTTATCATTTGCCTGATGATCTCAGTGTCGATTGCCTGTATCTTGGCGACTTCATGTGAAGTACGGAAACCATCAAAGAAATGCACGATTGGAATTCGAGATTCCAATGTGGCTG